>MEOQ01000038.1 GCA_001769275.1 Bacteroidetes bacterium GWF2_43_63
AAACCATGTTGATCACTCAACAACATAAAACAATCGCACCCCTGTTCGATGAAAGTTTTTGGAAATCAATTTAGGGTGTCCCAGTGGCGAAGTCAGGAAGGCATCAAAAGAAACTGCGAAGCTCCGTCCGATACTCCTCCGCCTCTTGCGGAGTAAACTCCGGAGTTAAATATTAATAGCCCGTATGCCCTTTAGGGCTCCGGGGACCATCATGATACCACATAAGCGAAGGCGCCACATTTTCCCATTAGTTCGTATTTCCTAATGCCTCACGCCTAATGCCTCTCTCGTATCTCGAATCTCGTATTTCGAATCTCGTATTTTGTTTTTCGTATTTTTATTGACACATATATTTCCACATACGCGAAACGCACATTGGAATTTATTCCGCGACAGGCGGAACATTTCCACATCAATTCATTTTTCGCTCATCGCTCTCAATGGGCTCATCGCTGTCATTCTCATTGTCTTCATCGTCCGGTTCTTCGTCTTCGAAATAATTCTTTTTTGGATATAATTCCCGGATGTCTTTTCTATAAAAAACCGCCAGCAAAATACCCAGCAGAAAACCGCTCAGGTGCCCTTCCCATGAGACTTCTGGCAGGGTAGGGAATATGCCCCAGAAAATTCCACCATACATAAAAACAACAAACAGCGACAACGCCATTAGCCGCGCATGGCCTGAAAAAACGCCGGCAAAAAACACAAAAGAAGCAAGTGAATACACCATCATGCTGGCGCCCACATGCCACGCAGGTCGCGCAAACAGCCAGGTCCAGAAGCCTGGGACAATATAGCTGAGCAAAATCACAACCCACGCCATCGGATGGAAATTATTGAAAAGCACCAGAAAAAGAATGAACAATGCTGAAATATTTCCGGCCAGGTGCGACCAGTCTGCATGTATCAGTGGTGCGGTGAGTACGCCAATCAGCCCTTCTTCCGTGAGCGGATAAACGCCCCTTAGAAAAGAGAAATAATCTTCAAAAACAAAAGTAATAACCATTGGAAGGCATAACAGAAATGCCACAAAAATGGAAAACCGGAAAAGTACTTTATCGTTTATTATTGCTGATTCCATGATTTAATCAAAAGAAGTCGCAAAATAATATAATTTTGTATAGCAAAATCCGTTTTTAAAGAAAAAATCATGAAATTCATTTTCTCACTCTTGCTGCTTGGGGCATCTTTACTATCAATAGCCCAGCATGATCCTGCCAAAACAGAAGATAAATTCCGCCGGGCTCTTCAATATATGCGACTTTCGTATGTGGATACCGTTGATGAAAACCACCTGACTGAGCTGGCGATTCAAAAAATGCTTGAGGAGCTCGATCCGCACAGCGTTTATTTGTCGGCAGATGAAATCAAACAAGCCAATGAACCGCTGGAAGGCAATTTTGATGGAGTAGGCATTCAGTTTCAGATTATCCGCGACACCATTAACGTTGTAGATGTTATTGCTGGTGGCCCCAGCGAAACTGTCGGAATCCGGGCGGGCGATAAAATTGTTACCATTGATAAGGAAATTGCTACCGGGAAAGAAGTAAACAATAGTTTTGTCATGAAACGCTTGCGCGGACCTAAAGGAACGCAGGTGATAATGAGCATTGCCAGACAGGGTGAAAAAGATCCGATTGAATTCACGGTGACACGCGACAAAATTCCGATTTACAGCATTGATGCAGCCTACATGATCACTCCGGAGATCGGATATATCAAGCTCAATAAATTCGCTGCAAAAACAATGGACGAGTTTAATGCCGCTATCAAAGAACTGAAAAAGGAAAATTTCGAATCACTGATTCTCGATCTGAGAGACAATAGTGGCGGATATTTGCAGACTTCGGTAGAACTTGCCGACCAGTTTCTTCCAAAAGAACAGCTGATCGTGTACACGCAGGGACGCAATGAAAAAAGAAGTGACTATAGTGCAACCAGCAGGGGCGCCTTTGAAAAAGGAAAACTAGTAATTCTGATTGACGAAGGCAGTGCCTCGGCCAGCGAGATTGTTTCTGGAGCCATGCAGGACTGCGATCGCGCCTTGGTTATCGGACGCCGTTCGTATGGGAAAGGACTGGTTCAGCGCCCGTTCTCTTTTGCAGATGGTTCGGTTATGCGTATGACTGTGGCTCGATATTACACTCCCAGTGGTCGTTGTATTCAGAAGCCTTACGAAAATGGGAATGAAAAGTATTTTGAAGACCTTGGACAAAGAATGAAGCATGGAGAATTCGTTCATCCCGACTCCATTAAATTCCCCGACTCACTACGCTATAAAACAACAGCCGGCAGGGTTGTTTATGGTGGCGGTGGAGTGATGCCCGATATTTTCATTGCACTCGACACAACCAAATACAGCGATTACTATGTGAAACTGATCCGAAAAAATTATTTCAGCACATTTACACTGGATTATCTCAACAGCAATCGCGGTGAAATGCTTTCCAAATACAAAACAGTTGAGAAGTTTAAACGTGAATACAAGGCTGATGAGGCGTTTATGAAATCATTTCTTGATGGCGCAACGGCTGCAGGTGTTGAATTTGATCAGGCTGGATATGATCAGAGTAAAGTTATTATCGAAACAATTCTGCGGGCTTTCCTTGCGCGGAGTCTGTACGGGCCGGAAGCTTATTATTTTCTGATCGCGGAAATTGATGAGGAGCTCATCAAAGCTGTTGAATCCATCGAGCAAGAAGATGTTTTTGAAAAATACTCCATCAAATATTAGCTCCGAATGAAAATGCCAACCTCTCTGCGTCGCAGAATGCGACCTGAGTGCGTTGGAATGTGTCGCCCACAACGCAGAGAGCTCGCTCTGCGAGTCAGGTTGTGGAAATGTTTTGATGCCAACCTCTCTGCGTCGCAGAATGCGACCTGAGTGCGTTGGCATGAAACACTCGAAACCCAATTTTGATTGAATTTTTTCAGGCACCAAACTAGAGAAAACTTATTATATTTGTTGCTTCAAAATTACTACCATCATGGCAAATTTAGAAACAAGCTATTTAGGTCTTAAACTCAAGTCGCCCATTATTGCCGGCAGCTCCGGACTTAGTCTCAAAGTTGAAAATCTGGTTGAGATGGAAAAGAATGGTGTTGGCGCCATAGTCCTCAAGTCTCTTTTCGAGGAACAAATCCGGTTTGAATATGCCAGACAAATGGCTGATGAGAACAACATTGGATATCCCGAAGCTGATGATTACATCAGACAATATACAGAACACAATGAGCTCGAAAAGTATCTGAATCTGATTTCTGAAGCGAAGAAAGCCGTTTCGGTTCCAATTATTGCCAGCATCAACTGCTATTCGGATTCGGATTGGGTGAAATTCACAGAGAAAATCGAAAAAGCCGGTGCCGATGCACTGGAACTCAACATTTTTCTGCTGCCTTCCGATGAAAAATTAAAAGCTGAAGCTATTGAAGATCAGTATGCGAAAATTGTTGACAAGGTCCTTGCAAATACAAAGATTCCTGTTGCAGTGAAGCTGAGTTCCTATTTCACCGACCTGGCTCACTATTTTGTAAAACTTTCGTGGAAAAAGGTAGGCGGCATTGTTCTCTTCAATCGCTCTTTTGCTCCCGATATTAATATTACAAAACAAACCATTGTTGGCACCGGTGTATTCAGCCACAAGGATGAAATATCGCTTCCACTCCGCTGGATAGCATTGCTTTCGGACAAAGTGCAGACCGATCTTTGCTCCTCGACTGGTGTTCATGATGGCGAAGGTGTTGTGAAAATGCTGCTCGTGGGCGCCAAAGCTGTTCAGGTGGCTTCTGTGCTGTATCAGAAAGGCATTGCTGAAATTAGCAAGATGAATGCATTCCTGAGCGACTGGATGGACAAGAACAACTACAAATCGATTGAAGATTTCCGTGGCAAAATGTCCTACAAAGCCCATTCAAATCCTGCCGCCTTCGAACGCGTGCAGTTTATGAAATATTATTCGGGGATTGAATAATTTCAATCAACGGTTTAAAGGCAATATGAAAATCCTGGCTGCTTTGCCGGGATTTTTTCATTTCAGTATTTCTATAATTCGGAAACTGGTAATACACTATACCGCAGCAATGCCTAATGGTTGAAAAGTTTTATCGCCTGTTTTCTTTTAATGTATTAATTTTGCAAGGAATTGAGCAGAACGTATTATGGCAGAGCAGTATAACGAAGAAAGTATTAAATCGCTGGCGTGGAACGAACACATTCGTCTCCGCCCGGGTATGTATATTGGAAAGCTTGGCAACGGAGCTTCGCACGACGATGGAATCTATGTCCTGATTAAGGAAATTCTCGATAATGCCATCGACGAATTCATCATGGGATACGGGAAAAAAGTGGATGTCAAAATTGATGGCAAGCAGGTAACCGTGCGCGATTACGGACGTGGCATTCCCCTCGGCAGTGTGGTTGATGTTGTTTCGAAAATCAACACCGGAGCCAAATACGACAGCGAGGTTTTTAAAAAATCGGTAGGTCTTAACGGCGTCGGAACCAAGGCTGTGAACGCGCTGGCATCTGCATTTCGCATTGAGTCTTTTCGCGATGGCAAGAAAGTGATCGCTGATTTCAGCGGCGGCAATCTGGCGAAACAATCCAAAGACACTGTAGGTGCAAATGAGCGCGGAACCCGTGTTTCATGGACCCCGGACGAGACTATTTTTGGTGAATATGAATACATCAATGAGCACATTGAACGCCTTTTGTGGAATTATGCTTATCTGAACAAAGGGCTCTGTATCAATTTCAACGGCGAAAAATTCGAATCTAAAAACGGATTGCTCGATTTGCTTGAACGCAATATTGATGGTGAAATTATTTATCCGGCGATACATATGGAAGAAGGCGATCTGGAATTTGCCTTCACCCACAGTCATAAAAATTACGGTGAAGAAATTTACTCTTTCGTAAACGGACAGCACACAACGCAGGGTGGGACACATGTTGCAGCATTCAGAGAAGCGCTGGTTGACACGGTCCGGAAGTTTTTTAAAAAGGATTTCGAAGCCAGTGATATCAGGGGAGCAGTTGTAGCAGCCGTTTCTGTCAGAGTTCATGAGCCGGTATTCGAATCGCAGACCAAGACCAAACTGGGATCCCAGTATATGGAACCGAACGGTCAGACAATCCGCAATTATATTGGCGACGTGGTGCGCCGCAACCTTGACAATTATCTGCATATTCACGGAGACACCGCCGACACTTTGCTGCAGAAAATTCTGGCCAACGAAAAAGAGCGGAAAGAACTGGCCAACATCAAGAAAATTGCGAAGGATAGTTTTAAGAAAGTTAGTCTTCACAACAAAAAGCTGCGTGATTGCAAGCTGCATTTCAATGAGGAAAAAGGGGAACGCTGCATGGAGACTACTCTTTTTATCACCGAAGGTGATTCGGCCAGCGGCTCCATCACCAAGGCGCGCGATCCTTATACCCAGGCCGTTTTTAGTTTGAAGGGAAAGCCGCTCAACACCTATGGTCTGAGCAAGCGCATCGTTTATGAAAACGAGGAATTCAATCTGTTGCAGGCGGCCATAAATCTTGAAGAAGGTATTGAAAATATTCGCTATAACAATGTTGTTGTCGCTACCGATGCCGACGTAGACGGTATGCATATCCGCTTACTGTTGCTCACTTTTTTCCTTCAGTTTTATCCCGATCTTGTACGTTCCGGCCACCTGTATATTTTGCAGACACCTTTGTTCCGTGTCAGGAATAAGCAAAAAACCAATTATTGCTATTCTGATCTGGAGCGCGTGAATTCGATCAAAGAGCTGGGACCGAAACCAGAGATCACCCGATTCAAAGGTCTTGGAGAGATTAGCCCAGACGAATTCCGTCATTTGATAGGCCCGAAAATGCGTCTGGAAAATGTGATGCTCAAAAAAGAAAACGGACTTGAAGAAATTCTGAGATTCTACATGGGCAAAAATACGCCGGACCGACAGGGCTTTATTATACAAAATCTGAGAGTAGAAGAAGATCTTCCGGAGCCGGTGGAGCAATAGATCAAGGTTAAGATTAAGGTCAAGGTTGAGATTAGGTCACGCGTCAGAGTCACGCGTCGGGAGACGCGCGCCCAGAGACGCGCGCCCAGGTTGAGGTTGAGGAGCGAAGCTCAAAAACAGACAAAAAAGTCCATTGAAGGAACTACTCCGCCTTGCTGAGTAAACTCCGTAGTTCAAAATCAATAGCCCCGAGCCCCGCCAGCTGTCACACTGAGCGGAGTCGAAGTGCAAAATGGCGGGATAAACTCCGCTCCGGGAACTATCGGGCGACAATGTCACGTTTTACGTGAAGCTCCGTTGAAAAAGATTAGGTCACGCGTCAACGTGAAACCACGTCAAACGTGGCAAGCTGTTGCAAGCAGGAGACGCGCGCCCAGAGACGCTTGCCCAGGTCAAGGCCAAGAGCCGACTTTGTCACGTTTCAAGTGAAGCCCTCAAAAAAAGCTGCAAAGTACCGATTAAAAATCAAATCATTTTTTAACAAGCCCGCTAAAAAACTTACTCCTTACTCCTTACTCATCACTACTATTTCTTATCTTTGCATCCGCAAAACAAAAACGTTCTCTATGTTATCGCGTCATATTATCCGAAGCAAAACCCTGCAAGCAGTTTATTCGTACGTAGTTGGTGGAAATACCGACATTGAAAAAGGGCGCAGGGCGCTGGTTGATTCTGTTGAAGATATGCGCGATCTGATTTTTATACAAATATCGGCGCTGCTGGAATTAAGAGACATCGCCGAAAGAAAAATCGAAGAGAATCGTCACAAACATGTCCCAACGGACGAAGACATCAATCCGAATCTGAATTTTATTGAAAATCCGCTGTTGCTTCATCTGCGCGACAATACTCATGTGCAAAATGCTATCAACGGTCTGCGCATGAACTGGGCGGATATGAACGATATTTTCCGTAAGATATATAAGGAAGTTCAGGAGTGGAGCGAATATCAGAATCACATGAATTCTACCGAGCAAGACTTTGCATCACAAAGGCAATTTGTGGTGAAATTGTTCAAAAAATTCATTGCGTTCGACAGTAATCTCAGAGCGTTGTATGAAGAAAAAAACCTGCACTGGGGCGACGATTCGGTTTTGACCGGATTGATGGTTCATGCATGGCTGAAATGTTATGATCCGGAAAAACCTGAAACAACTGAATTTGCTCCCTTGCTCAAACCATCCGAAGGAATGGGCGATGACGACGACAAGACATTTATGGTTAAACTTTTCGACAAAACCGTTCAGAATTTTGGGAAGTACGATGACCTCATCGAGAAGCACCTTAAAAACTGGGACATAGAGCGAATTATTGTTCTCGACATGTTGGTTATCAAACTCGCACTGACTGAAATTACGCAATTCGAGAACATTCCGATCAAGGCATCCATGAACGAATACATTGATTTATCGAAAGAATTCGGCACTCCAAAAAGCAGCGGCTTTGTCAATGGGATTCTCGATAAAATCATTCAGGAGCTGAAAGCTGACGGTCAAATCGTCAAAAACGGCCGCGGCCTGGCGTAAGGATTTCATCAATTTTGCCAGTGTATATTCTAATTTAGAGCGGTTATAAAGAATATGCGCAAATATGTGATTAACAGATTTTAACGAGCTATCTCAGCGTGTGAGAAGTCGATGTTTTTCAATGTAAACGTTTGAAAAACAATCAAATATAATTTATTATTCAAACAATTAAAAAGTTACTTCATTGTAATTATCCTTTATACATTTGCACCCAAATAAAACGAAACAAAGTGGATCCGATTTTACTTGCAGTAATTGTTTTAGGTGGCGTTGCATTGATTTTTGCAGCCATCATTTTCGGAGTCGAAAAGAAATTTATGGTCGTTGAAGATCCCCGCATTGATCTGGTTGTTGAAAAACTTCCGGGTGCAAACTGCGGTGGATGCGGTTTTGCGGGTTGCCGCAATTTTGCAGAGGCCATTGTGAAAAACGAAAGCTTAGAAGGTTTGTTTTGCCCGGTAGGTGGAAATGCCACTACAGCAGATGTTGCTGCTGTGATGGGGCTGACCGCTGCTGAAAAAGCACCTCAGGTTGCCGTGATTCGCTGTCAGGGCAGTTTTGCCAACTCTCCGGCCAAATCGAATTATGAAGGTGTAAGTAGTTGCGCTTTTGCCCACGCATTGTTTCCTGGTGCCGGTGGTTGTCCGAATGGCTGTCTCGGTCTGGGCGATTGTGTTGTCAGCTGTGCTTTTGACGCAATGTATATTGACTCCGTAACCGGACTTCCGGTTGTGATTGAAGAGAATTGCACATCCTGCGGTGCCTGTGTGAAAGCTTGCCCGCGTGCAATAATTGAACTACGCAACAAAGGACCGAAAAGCAAACGAATTTTCGTTTCCTGTGTCAATACTGAAAAAGGCGCCATCGCAAAAAAGAATTGTGTTGTTGCCTGCATTGGCTGCGGAAAATGTGTAAAGGCTTGTCCTCACGATTCCATTACGCTTGAGAATAATCTGGCGTATATCAATTTCGAAAAGTGTAAACTCTGTCGTAAGTGTGTTACTGAATGTCCCACAGGTGCTATTCTGGAAATCAATTTTCCGGCACGAAAGATTGAAAGTGCTCCCGCAGGTGAAGATCAAATAACCCAATAATTTACAGGAGGCCAAACATGTTGAAGACTTTCAAAATGGGCGGTGTTCATCCCGAAGAATGCAAACTTTCGGAACACAGTGCCATTGAAATCATTGAAGCTCCCGACACCGTATATGTCATGCTGAACCAGAATCTCGGAGCCCCTTCGGTTCCCGTGGTAAGCAAAGGCGACAAAGTGAAAATCGGTCAGCTTATAGCAAAAGGCGAAGCATTCATTTCGGCTTCCATTCATTCACCCGTGTCAGGAACTGTTGACAAGGTTGATGCCTGGGCCGATGCTTCGGGTTACCGCAAACCGGTGATCATCATTAAAAAAGATGGTGAAGAGTGGAATGAAGGCATTGACACTTCTAAAGATCTGGTGAAGGAAATCAAAGCTTCGAAAGCTGAAATCATCGATATAGTCAAGAATTCAGGCATCGTTGGTCTGGGTGGAGCTGCATTTCCAACCCATGTAAAACTCATGGTTCCTCAGGGGAAAAAAGCAGAATACCTTATCATTAATGCCGTTGAATGTGAACCATATCTCACCGCCGACCATCGTTTGATGCTTGAAAAAGGCGAAGAAATCATGATTGGCGTTCAGATTCTGATGAAAGCACTTGAAGTAAACAAGGCCATCATCGGAATTGAAAACAATAAGCCGGATGCGATTGAGCTGCTATCGAAACTCGCGCAGAAATACTCCGGCATCAGCGTAATTGCATTGAAACTGAAATACCCGCAGGGAGCCGAAAAACAGCTGATTAAAGCAGCCATTAATCGCGAAGTACCGAGTGGTAAATTGCCCATTGAAGTTGGTTGTGTTGTTCAGAATGTCGGAACTACGTTCGCGGTTTATGAGGCTGTTCAAAAGAACAAACCATTGATCGAAAGAGTAGTGACTGTAACAGGAAAAAAAGTTTCGAAGCCTTCGAATTTCATGGTTCGGATTGGCACACCGGTTTCTGTATTGCTTGACAAATGTGGTGGCATACCTGAAGGAACCGGAAAAATGATCAATGGCGGCCCCATGATGGGGAAAGCTTTTGCATCAACCGACATATCTGTAACCAAGGGTACGAGCGGAATTCTGCTGATGGATGAAAAAGAAGCAAAACGTGTAAAAGAATACAACTGTATTCGTTGCGCCCGTTGCACTACCGTCTGCCCAATGGGATTAGAGCCATTTCTGCTTGGTCTGGCTGGTGAAAACCAGAACTGGGAAATTGCTGAAAACAACCGCGTGATGGATTGCATGGAATGCGGCTCATGCCAGTTCACATGTCCTTCGGGCAGACCTTTACTCGACAACATCCGTCTGGGTAAAAACAAGGTTGGACAAATTATAAGAAAAAGAAACAATTAAAAGGATTAACACAATATGAATATGCTGACCATTTCAGGATCACCGCACTTACACGCCAGGGGCGATGCCGGAAAAGTCATGCGGCTGGTTATTCTTGCCATGCTGCCTGCACTCCTGGGATCATTCTACCTTTTCGGGCTGGGTGCCGTGAAAGTCGTTTTAGTATCGGTTTTGGCTTGTGTACTGATCGAGTATCTTATTCAACGGTTTTTACTCAAGGACAAATCAACCATTGGAGACGGCTCTGCTGTAGTTACCGGCATTTTGCTGGCCTTCAATGTGCCAAGTAACCTTCCGGTATGGATCATTCTCATCGGGGCTCTGGTTGCCATTGGCATTGGAAAAATGTCTTTTGGTGGTTTGGGCAAAAATCCATTTAACCCTGCTCTTGTAGGACGTGTATTTCTGCTAATTTCATTCCCGGTGCAGATGACAAGCTGGCCAAAACCCATTGAATCGGCCTCTGCACTTACTGATGTGGTCACTGGACCAACGCCACTGGCCTTGCTTAAGGAAAGTGATGGTTTTACGGCTGCAATGGCGAAACCGGAAATGCCGGATTATTTGAATATGCTGCTTGGAAATATGGGCGGCTCAGTTGGTGAAGTTTCTGCCTTGTTGCTGCTAATTGGTGCTGCATTGTTACTTATTACACGTGTTATTACCTGGCACATTCCGGTATCCTACATTCTGGGTGCCGTACTATTTTCCGGAATTTTGTGGCTCTATGATCCGGCTTATTATGCCGATCCGGTGTTTCATCTGATAACCGGGGGTATGATGCTCGGAGTATTCTTTATGGCAACAGATATGGTAACATCTCCCATGAGTCCGCTTGGGATGCTGATATTTGGCTTTATGTGCGGGTTTTTGACTATTCTCATCCGGGTCTTTGGAGCTTACCCGGAAGGAGTGTCCTTCGCAATTCTTATCATGAATGCCTTTGTGCCGCTTTTAAATAAAAT
This sequence comes from Bacteroidetes bacterium GWF2_43_63, assembly GCA_001769275.1. Lineage (NCBI taxonomy): Bacteria > Pseudomonadati > Bacteroidota > Bacteroidetes bacterium GWF2_43_63. The sequence goes on from MEOQ01000038.1 coordinate 10,947, forward strand.
CAAACCCAAACGATTCGGGGAGGTAGTGAATAATGGCTAAGAAAAAGAATTCATTGTTTAATATGACCTCAACGCTGTTGATTATTTCAGCGATTGCAGCATTTGCTCTTGCAGGAGTGTACTCACTCACCAAAGGTCCCATCGAGCAGTCAGAGAAAAAGAAAATCGAAACAGCCATCAAAGAGGTAATTCCTGCATTTGAGACACTGGTTCAGGGTAAAGTAAAATGTGCCGATTCCGACGACAGTCTTACTGTTTATTATGGACTCAAAGGAACCGACACAACCGGAGTTGCGGTAGAATCTTTTACGAAAAACGGTTTCTCAGGTTTGATCACCATAATGGTCGGATTTTTACCTGATGGGACAATCAACAATACCAAGGTTTTGACTCACGCCGAAACGCCAGGTCTTGGAACAAAAATGATGGAAGACAAATTCAAGAATCAGTTTATGCAGAAAAATCCAACGAGCTTCAAGCTTGTTGTAAAAAAAGATGGCGGCGATGTTGATGCAATTACTGCTTCTACCATCACAAGCCGTGCTTTTTGCGACGCTGTTGACCGTGCATATAATTCAATTTGGAAAGGAGGTCAGGAATGAATCAATGGACAAATTTCACCAAGGGTTTTATTAAAGAAAATCCTGTATTGGTGCTACTGCTGGGAATGTGTCCCACGTTGGGTGTTACCACATCGGCCATCAACGGAATCGGGATGGGACTGGCCACCACTTTCGTACTGATTATGTCTAACGTAATCATTTCGCTGATCAAGAATTTTATTCCTTCATCGGTGCGCATTCCTGCATTCATTGTTGTGATTGCTTCTTTTGTGACCGTCGTCGATCTTAGCATGAAGGCTTATATTCCTGATCTGCATGCGCAGCTTGGTCTCTTTATTCCGTTGATCGTTGTAAACTGCATCGTGCTTGGCCGTGCCGAAGCATTTGCATCCAAGAATAATGTATTCAGCTCATTCATAGATGGCCTGAGCATGGGACTGGGATTCACATTCGCTCTTGGTTTGCTTGGATCTATCCGTGAAATTCTGGGTGGAGGAGCCATTTTTAACCAGAAGTTTATTCCTGCTGAAATGGACGGAATCCTTGTTTTTGTGCTTGCTCCCGGCGCTTTCATTGCCCTGGGATATCTGATTGCACTTGTCAACAGTTTTAAAAAGAAATAAAACCAAAGCACTATGGAATACATTGTAATTGTTATATCCGCCATATTTGTTTCCAACATTATTTTCGCTCAGTTCCTCGGAGTTTGTCCGTTTCTGGGTGTTTCGAAAAAGATTTCGACAGCTGTTGGAATGGGTGGCGCTGTTGTTTTTGTAATGACACTCGCTACATTGGTAACATACCTGATTCAGGTTTATGTTCTTGATGTATTCTCTTTGCAGTATCTGCAAACCATCGTTTTCATTCTTGTCATTGCTTCTCTGGTGCAGATGGTTGAAATCATTCTGAAGAAAATGTCGCCCCCGCTTTATCAGGCGCTCGGTATTTTCCTGCCACTCATTACAACCAACTGCGCTGTTCTTGGGGTTGCCATCATGGTAATCACAAAGGAATTTGTTCTGGGAGAAGCGCTTGTATTTGCTGTATCAACGGCTATCGGATTTACACTGGCACTGGTTATTTTTGCCGGAATTCGCGAACAACTTGACCTGATGGGTGTTCCAAAGGGCATGCGTGGAATTCCCATTGCGCTTGTTGTTGCCGGCATTTTATCGCTCGCATTTATGGGATTTGCAAACCTCGTTTAGAGATTGCAAGTAAACCAAATCAACCTGAATCCCTGTCGGCGAAAGCTGATGGGGATTTTTTTACGCGCAGGGCATGCAGCATATGGCTTGCGGTCTGCTGTGCTATCGCTCGCATATATTGGCTTTGTTGGACTGATCTAAGACATCTGTAAATAAACCAAAACAAACCTCAATCCCTGTCGGCAAAAGCTGATGGTGATTTTTATTTTAAAAATTATTGAAAGGCAATTTGATTTTTTTATTTTATCTTTGTCTAAGGGTGGGGGCTATTTGTTATGAAAAAGACATTGTTTATTGTGTTTTTATTATTGTTGTGCAGAGCAACTTTATTTGCTCAGCCTGTCAACGATGAGTGCACCGGAGCTGTTACACTTACCAATCTCAACAACTGGTGTTCCGCTACCGGAGCATATACAAATGTCAACGCCTCAGCAACTCTTGCATCCTTACCCTCGTGCTGGACCGGAAGTCTGCCCAGTAACGATGTATGGTTTGCTTTTACCGCCATTGGAGCGGCCATGAATATCGCAGTGGAAGGGGCCGGTGTCGGTGGAACCCTGAACCAGCCACAGATTGCCGTTTTCACCGGGGTATGCGATCCTTTCAACATGTATGAAGTTGGATGCACCCAGTTTACATCAACCAATAATGGATATGCGAATCTTTATATTTCGGGGCTGACCATAGGCCAGCTGTATTACATTGCTATCGATGGATGCAACAGCTATACCGGCACATTCAGGCTTTGCGTTAACAACTTTGATCCTCCCTCTGCTCCTGGCCAGGATTGTGCTACCGGGGCATTTTTATGTAACAAAAACACCATAACACAGCAATCACTTTTTGGATCAGGGATTTATGAAACAGCCGGCACCTGCCTCGATGATCCATATACCGGACCGACTGATAAAAACTCTGTATGGTTTAAATGGGTTTGCGCAACGGCAGGAACCATTACTTTTTCAATCGATCCGCTCATTCCAGCCGATGATATTGATTGGGTTTTTTATCAACTGCCGGGCGGCAACTGTGCCAGCAGAGTGAATCTGCGATGCAATTCAAGCAGTTGTGTTGGAGCCACGGGACTTATGACAGGTGCATCCAATATTTCCGTCGATCCGGGTTGTAATGGAATCACAAACGAACTCTGGTGCTCTCCGGTGTCTATGGTGGTCGGCAACACCTATGGATTGCTGGTAAACAACTGGACGGATGCTTCAGTAGGCCTGAATAATGGATTCACTCTAACCTTTGGGGGTATAGGAACCTTTGTGGGCCCGGTTTCAAATTTTACAATCACCCCGGCTGGACCATACTGCACGGGCGACAGTATTGTGTTTACCGATGCATCAACGGGTGGCGGAACAAACTATCAGTGGACATTTGGGCAGGATGCCAGTATAGCATCGGCCAATACAATCGGGCCACACACGGTCACTTATTCAACACCGGGCACTAAAACAATCGTTCTCACGGTCGATAACGGCACCTGCAACGATGTTTCGTATCAAAGCATTGACATTATCTATTGTTGCCTGCAGCCTGAAATAGTGACTCAACCACAGGATGTAGCCATTTGCAGCCAGCCCCAGCACACATTTTCGGTCACAGCAACCAGCAATAGCGGAGGCCCGCTGACTTATCAGTGGCAGTTCAATGGTGTTGATATTTCCGGAGCCACATCGTCGACTTATACGGTATCTCCGATATCATCGGCCGATGCCGGTAATTACACGTGTATTGTGAGTGATGCCAGCTGCGAGATTACCTCGGATATTGCGGTGCTGAGTTTTGGTACAGGCGACTCGGTGGCTTTTTCGGCCGATCCGGTGACTGGTTGTAAACCACTCCCGGTGAACTTTACCGATCTGACAGCAGGATCCATTGTGAACTGGGAATGGGATTTCGGCGACATGTCTTCCGGCACGAACACCAGCGCACTTCAGAATCCAAATCACACTTACAGTCACTCCGGCCTGTTCGACGTTACCCTAACGGTCACCAATGACCAGGGTTGTGTTTCAACCGTTACTATTCCGGATATAATTTCGGTGGAAAAATCGCCCGATATCGATTTCTATTGCAGTCCACCTTCGGTTTACGAGGATGAACCTTTGGTTTCATTTGTCAATAACACAACCGACGCCCTGTATTACGTCTGGGATTTTAATGATATTGGAAGTCCGGGGACTTCTACCGATTACAGTCCGGTGCATTCTTTTTCAGGAACCGGCACCTATCACGTCTGGCTTTATGCTGAGAATGAAACAGGTTGTAAAGATTCATCCTATTGCACGGTCGAAGTTCTTCCCTTGTTCACTTGCTATATTCCGGATGCATTCAGCCCGAACGGTGATGGCATCAATGACTTTTTTATGCCTTATGGTGCTGGTTGGGACTTATCATCGTACCTTCTGGTCATTTACTCCCGTTGGGGCGAACTGGTGTTCCGGACAACAGACATCAATCAGGCATGGGATGGAAAGCTGCCGGGGAATTCCAACAGCAAACCTCAGAATGTATATTCTTATATGCTTGAGCTGAAAGACCTGTCTGGTATTACCCGCCGCTTCTATGGACGGGTTGTGCTGTTATTTTAACGGGTGATTTTATCTTTAATAATCGCAGGCAACGCCTCACTATTTACCATCACCGCAACAGTCTTTAGTAGAAAGTATTCCCGGTTCATGAGGATATAGCCTTTGTTGCGCCCGTATTCTCCCCAGGAATTTTTCACGAGATAATAAGTGTCGCCGTTGTATTTTTTCAATTTCCCGACCATATGCATCACGTGATCAACAGTGGTTTCATGATTGTCGAACATTTGCTGACGCAAGGTGTTATTGTCGGAATTTTTGTCAGAACTAATCAATGCAGTTCCAGCTTCAGCATTGAAAGTGGTTTCGCTCACATCGCCATCCCAGACCACACTGTAACCTTTCAGCAGAGCGCTGTCGCAAATCAATTCAAAAACATCGGGCGGAACGTTGTAGTATTGCTCCATGGCCCAGTTGAAGCGATCTTCGAGCACAAACCAGGTGTAATACGGATGATGCGTGTATGATGTAATGGTAATATATTTTTCCGGATCGAAATCAAAAGAGTCTCTGAAATCCGCAGCAGAACAAGGTTTTCCGTTGTGTGAAAATTTTTCAGGTGGAGTTCCGAGATGCACCGACAGGATGGAATCGACCACCAATTGCCAGTTTTCGGAAAGGGCAGGAGATTTCAAGTGTGCAATTTTTTGCATGTATCGAGCCATTGCGGTATCAAGCAATGCGTGATTGTGACCGTTTGAACCAAATGTGTAACCTCCGTATGCACTTTCAGGCATCATTCCAAATTCCCGCACAACATTCATTACATCGTGCATCTGGCCGCCGGGCGTAAAATAATTATTTCCGTGCATGCGGATGTGCATTTCGGCTTTGGCTTGTAATGCGTGATACGCAAAATACATTTCCGATAGATCGAATTCGCCGGAGCCTGTGCGCATCAATTCACTTTCAATAAAAGAGGTTGTGCCAAAACTCCAGCAGGTACTGCTCATCTGCTGGTCTTTAATGGGTGTATGCGGAATATAGGAAAGGGTATCGTACAGATTTTGTGACAGCACAAAAGCTGGCATCAATGATATAAAGGCAATTATGAAGCCCCGATTTAAAAGAGTCATATCAGAATCTGATTTTCAAAATTTCGAAATTATTTGTCATTATGAAAATCACCACATCAGTTTAAACGTATTTTCGCAGCCCTGTATTCCGATTTCAGCCGGCCACAATAAAACACTTCATTGTCATTCAAAACCCGGACTGTAGCAGGAGTTATTTTGCAGTTGACATCGGCGGGTAAAACATAGCGCGACACTTCGCCTTTTTCCGATATGCGAAGCAAAATATTGGAGCAATTGTCATCGCCTTTGTATATGGCTTTATTCTCGTTGCTCAGCGTATCATTTTGCGGGTTGTCGTTATACAAAACGTAAACTGAGCTCCCTGATACAAATGAGGCCATGCCAAGGTGCAAAGAGTTGTATGATTGCTGAATCTTTGGGATTTTTTTAAATTGGAGCACTTTGCCTTCAGGTGAAAATATTACAATCACTAAAGATCCTCTGTTGTATCCTTTGATGGTGCTGCCTGACCCAAGTTCCTTCCTGCATACATCTTCATCAATATAGTCAATTGTCTCATCATAGTTTTGTTCTGCAATAAATGCATAATTGCCGTTTGGCATAGGCAGCAGATTCCTGAATTCGTAGCTGAATAATCCTGTTGATTTGCCAGTGCACATTTCATTGGCAAATAATTCGGACGGGAACTCAGTGAGCACTGGTGAACGCAAAATATCCTTTTCTTTGTCGTATTCAACATATGCAACTCCTCTGGCTGCACATTGATTGTTCCCGTAAAACATTGTTACAGCACCACTTTTATTGTTTACATTGAAGGAAATATCAAAAAACACATGGTCTTCGAGCTCAATAGCTGTGCTGTGAGCACCATCTTCGTCGGAGCGGTAAACAGAGAAAGCGAGTTTATTTGTGCCGTCGAAATTGCTTAAATGAAGTCTGTACACGTTTCCTTCATTGTCAATCTGAAAATTATTCATATAGAGGTCTTGCTGGTCCCATTCCAGGCCATCCTGCGACCAAAGTAAATTCAAATCTGAGTCATAGCATGACAATTTTAGAATCGGGTTATCTGTGCAGGACACGCATTTGTTTATTACAGCGAATTTGCCTCTGTCCTCACTCACAATAACATTTTCAATTAACTCAGCTGATTTCATATCTGATGGGATAGTATACAGTTCCTTTCTATCTGATATTGTTTCGGACTTAACATCAAATATTTTCACATAGAGTCTGAATACTTTAACCGTTTGGTCATACTCTCCTAAGAACAAATAAATATTTTCGTTTATGTATTCGATGTTTTGTTGGTATCCAAGATCGTTTTCCATCAGATTAATGGTAATTCGCTTAATCAGATTCATATTGTTATCGAATCGATAACACAGATATCCCTTGTATGTAGCCGGAACAATGTAAACTTCTTCTCCATCAGGGAGAAGAAATGCTTTGGAATCATCGCCCGGGAATACAGATTTCACTTTAAATGTATTTCCACCAGTTGTTTTTATGTTTTCAGGCAGCTCCTGTCCCCACGCCAGCACAGGCATGATCATTATCAATAAAAATGCAATCTTTTTCATCATGATGGATAGGGTTTTTGTCAAAAGCAAATGTAAAAATTATTCAACTTGTTGTGTCTATTTGAGTTTATTTTATCAAATACCATAATCTTTCGACGTACCCGGAAATTATTTAATTAGCACTGATTCCGTGCTTATTGTTATGGTGCACAATAAAATAATTCATTGTCATTAGCCACTCCGGCATCAACCAAAATAAAAAAGAAAGAAATATCATTATTGGACTATCTGATATAACAGTTTGGTATTATATTTTACTTTCATACGAATGAATACAAGTTTAGTTTATTTGATTGTGATTTTTCCCACCAAATATTTAGCGCCATTAGTAACTGCGCCGTATATAATCTCAGAGTTTTTGTTTTCAACTTGCAAAGAGAAACTCATTCTTGAAGTTGCTGTTTCTGGCAAAATATACCTTGACATATCTCCATTTTCATTTACAATGGCAAGAACGTTCGAACAATTTTTGCTTCCTTTATATGCGAGCTGTGTGTTGGATCCCATACCTGTATTACCTGGGTTATCATTGAAAAGAAAATATATTGAAGAACCGTCTGAATATATACCTGACCCAATGAAAGTATCATATCCTGCTTGCTGAACTTTAGGAACTTTTACAAAATGAAGAATGTCGCCTTTTTGTGAAAAAATTGCAACGAAAAAAGATCCTCTGTTATAAACGCTCGAGGCATCTCCCTTGCCCTTTTCTTTAATACATCCATGTCTTACCCAGCCCTGTCCACTGTCATTAATGACAGATTGCTCTGCCACAAAGGCGTAATTGCCGTTTTTCAGTGGTATGAGTTTTCTGAAAGAATAACTGAAAAGTCCTTCCGCTTCTCCGTAGCACATTTCATTTAAAAGAACGCTGGAAGGGATTTCTGTAAACACGGGGTCATGCAGAAAATTGCGATTCTTATCATACTCGACGAAGACGATACCCTTGGCTATACACTCCGAATTGCCATAAAACATGGTGATTGCGCCATGTTTTTCATTTACATTAAACGAAATATCGAAGAAAGTGTAGTTATCCAAGTCCAGCGGAGTACTATGAGCACCGCTTTCATCGTCGGTGTAAACCGAAAGGGTAAGTTTGTTTTCGCCACCTGCTTTACTGATATGCAATCGATATATATTTCCGGCATCGTCAATCTGAAAGTTGTTAGAATATGTATCATTAACATCTAATTCCACATCAGTTTGCGACCACAGCAAATTCAATTCGGAATCATAACAGGATATTTGTATCAATTCTTTTTCTTTGGCGGATTCGCATCTCGTAATGACAGCAATTTTACTATTGTCTTTGCTGATAATAACATTCTGGTATGCTGAAGTTTTTTTATATACAAAGGGTACCGTAAACAAGTCAATTTCATGTATCAGGGTTTTAGATTCCACATTATAGATCTTTGTGTAATATCTCAATTTGGAGCCCGATTCAGTTACTTGAGCAAAAAACATATATACCTGATTATTTGCAAACAGGACGTTCGCTTTTCCGGCAAGGAAACTGTCTGATTCTCTCATGCTTGTCATACTAATCAGATTCATGTTATCATCGTACTGATGCCAATAAGGACCCCCTGGTTTTATTACAGCAGTTTCACCGTTGGGTAACGCATATGCTATTGGCTCATTTAAACCGGATATGGATATACTCAATACTGCTACATGTTTTTCGCCTCGGACAACCGAAATACTATCTGGAAGAGACTGAGCCCTTATCAGCGCAGGCATGATCATTATAAACAAAAATGCAATCTTTTTCATTTTATGGATTAGGGATTAGTCAAAAGCAAATGTAAAAATTATTCAACTTATCAAGATTGTTTAAATTTATTTTATTACATGGATTATTCTTTCGATGAATCTGAATTATTATATTATAAAAGCTGATTTATGCCTGGATTATATCATGGCAGGTGATTGCAAATCTTATTCAAACAAGGCATTAATGTAAATATTGTTTATATATTTGTTCAAAATCTATACGTATTATGAGAGCTATACTTTTATTATCACTTTTACTGTTGTCGATGCTCGTGTCAGCACAGGATTTCAACTCCTATCAGCCGATTCGATGCAGTGGTGAGATTCCAACTGAATTTTACAGCAGCGATTTGCTTGTAACAACGGCTGATGTTGGCAATATATCTCCCAATGCGAGTTACAAAGACATCAAAAGCAAAAAGGATTTTGTAAAATACTCGGATTTTTATCTTCGCTATTTACTCCGCAGTGGCGACCTTATGTTTGGTGACCCGCTCACGAATTATGTAAATAAAGTTGCTGATATTTTATTGAAAGATAAACCCGAAATTCGTGAAAAATTCAGATTTTATGTTTCCCGATATCCGGAAGTCAATGCGGCTTGTTTACCCAACGGAATTGTTATCGTGAACATTGGTCTGCTGGCGCAGCTTGAAAACGAGTCTCAGCTTGCTTTTGTGCTTGCACACGAAATTGTCCACTATGTAAAAAGACACGGCATTGATGCTTATGTTGAGCAAAACCGTATTCGTCGCAACGCAGGTGAATATCGCAGTGTGCAAAAGTCTGATCGCCTGTTTGCCATGCTGCAATACCAGAAAGATCTGGAATTTGTGGCTGATGAATCGGGCTTCCATGATTATTTCGCATCATCGGGTTATAAATTATCTGAAGCAGAGGCCGTCTGTGATGTTTTACTTTACAGCGATTTTCCCGTTGACGAAATTCCTGTTTCGCGTAGCCATTTCGAAGATGAGTGGTTTCGCATACCTGATAAATGCTGGCTCGACACGGTTGGTCTTATTACGGCTGTTGAAGATTTTGATGATGAAAAACTCACACACCCGAATATTAAAAAACGTCGTGAAAAACTCAGCAATCTTCTTACAGAGTACGATGATAATGGCCACTACTTTGTTTTGCCACAGGAGGAGTTCAACAGTATGCGCGAAACTGCGCGTTTTGAGCTGGTGCAGCTGTATCTGACCGATCGTAAATATGTTGACGCTTTGTATCTCGTTCATGTATTGCAACAAAAGCATCCGGAGAGCTTATACCTCAACAGTGCAAAAGCCAAGTCATACTATGGACTGATGCGCCTGAAAAATGAAAAAAGCAAAACAACCGCAATTCGTTCTTCAACCAAGATCAAGGGCGAGAGTCAACGGTTGTTTCATATGTTTAAAAACTTTTCCAACAAAGAACTTGTTACAGTTTGTGCACGCGAAATTTGGAAAACGCATCTTGTCGATCCGTCAAACAATGAAATTACGAGTATGGCAAGTGCTACCATGAGCGATTTGTTGAACAATTGCAAGTTAACCGACGATTACTTTGCTTTCAAAGCGCCGATAGTTGAGGACACAGTAACTCAAACAGCAGTTCCAGACTCATCTGCATCGAAGTACGACAAGATAAAACAGAATCAGAAAAAAGCATTGCAGAAAGATAATTTCACGTATGCATTTTTGAGTTTTGCGGAGGATAAAGAATTCAGACGCATTTTCAATGAAGCATCAGACTTGCCCGAGGTTGAAGAAAAAGAATATAAGAAAAAGAAGAAAAATTTCGAATTCAAAGACTCGCTTTTTACAGGCACAAAAAAAATAATGGTTTTTGATCCCACGTACATGCGCGTGACTGAAAGCAAAAAAAGTGGCGAGCGATTTTTAGCTACAACAAAATATGAAACCACTTTTGTTGAAATGGTTACTGAAGCGGCAAAACTCAAGAACATTGACGTGTCGCTTCTTGATGTAAGTGCCATGAATAACGGGAACGTGGACCTCTATAACGAATTTCAGCTGATTCAATCGTGGGTGAATGAACTGCCGGAAGACGATGAAAGCGGAAAGAGTTTTATTAGTTCGAATCAGGAATATCTGAATCAGCTGGCCGATGATGAAGGCACAAATTACATTGGCTTTACCGGTATTTATTCACTCAGGGCTAAAAGAGAATTTCATATCTGGATGGCTTATGGTCTGGTTATTCCTCCCTTATATCCTGTATTGGCGGTCTATTTACTTTCACCCAAATACGAGACGCTTTACTACTTTTATTTGTACGATGTGCGCACAGGCAATAGAGTCTACACCGAAGTATCACTGGTAAAAAGCCGTGATTACAAATACACGGTGAAGAACATGATTTATTCAACATTGAACAGAATTAATACTTCAGCAAAATGAAAAAAAACATAATTCTTCTTTTCATAATGGTGCTCGCTTTTCAAGGTTATACGCAGGTTTCAGGATACCTCGGCAGCAGAATATTTCTAAGTGTTAACGGATCGCTGACCCCTGATTATAAAACTTATTTTTTTGATAATCGTTACGATAGCAGGTTCAAAATCAGAACTCCCTTTTCTGCTGATCTGAATTTTGTTGCAAGCGATAATTTGTCTCTTGGAACTAAATTTTCGTTTGGTAAATCCTCCGGCAATTTTACCAGCGTGACTTACGATGACAATTACTTTTATTCAGGAATTGCCGATTATCAAACAAAATTCTTCAGTATTTTTGTTGAAGGTCATCGGCGTTCTTCCTATTCCGTTATCGACAATTATTATCGCGTTGGTCTCTGCATGGCTTCGCTGAAAAACACGGAATATCCCTACACTGCTGTCAGTTCATATTATTCGAATCTTGTTTCGTGTGATTTTCCTGAGACGGCAAAAGTATTTGCTTTGGGACAGAAAACGTCTATGTTTGGCATCTATTATGAATTCGGCAACAGAGTTCCTTTGTCAAATCATTTGCTTTTTTTGTATAGTCTGTCCGGCTATGTTTTCCCGGATCGCGGAACAATATATACAGACGCCAATTATGTGCGTGTAAGTAATTCTTCCAGCAACACCTTTATCCGTGACTTGGGTAAGAGAAGGGTTGCCAATTCGAATATGTTCAATCTGAATTTCGGCCTCACATGGGCGTTTTGATGTTGCTTAAATAAATTGCATTTTTAATATCTTTGTTCCTGACTGATGCATTTTTACATGAACAAAGCCACTATCGTTTCCTTTCTGTTTTTGCTGTTTGCTTCGCATGTCTGGTCGCAATCAGAAAACATGCAGCTACGGCAAACCAATGTTGCCGGAAAAGATGTGATGGCCGACATGCCCTGGCGTATGCAGAAAAACGATGCCGGAGGTAGTTCAAACGGGCTTCCGGTGCTGGTTTGCATAAAAGACGCCAATGTGACCGGCGCTTATGCCGATGTTGTTTATATTGATATTTCCATTAAAAACGCCGATGATGCCTCATTCGGCAGTCCGCTGACTTTTGGTTCATATTCCGATTCGGCTTTTCTTTCTTTGTTCTCTTGCAAATCAACATCCGATGCGTCTTTTGGCGTACAGAATTTCGATGCGTCTCTTCCGGTGAAGGACAACGCACACACGATTCAGTTTACAGCTGATTATTCATCGCTGTTCGATATTCATTATTCCCGTGTGGATCAGGAATTCTGGTATTTTGTTTTTACCATTCCTGCCGAAAAACTGGCTGGGTATGACGATATTATCGACTTGAAAATATATTTCTCGCTCGACTGGGAGGATGATGACGAGCTGTATTTCCGGGTTTTCAGAAATGATGAATTGTTGCCTTCGTTGCCGGGATATCGCCGTGGCGATGTCCATTATCATACATTGTACACCAACAATTCGGCTGAGTATGGTTGTCCACTTGAAGCAACAAAAAAAATGGGGGAATACATCGGTCTCGACTGGATAGCTTCAACAAATCATTCATGCGATTACGATAACTACGGAGCCGGAATCCTACAAAACTGGACAAGAGAAAAGAATGAAATCCAGACGCTGAATTCGCTCGACTCTTCTTTGATTCTTTTGCATGCACTCGAGGCTTCGGTGGTCAACACCAACGATAACGTTGTCCATCTTCTTTGTTATCCAGATCCCGCAAACCCGCTCTCATTGCCATATATCGGTGATGGAAACGGTGATCTTTCTTCCACTGATGTTTCAATTGATAATGCTTTGAATTCACTGCAGCTATGTAACGGATTCGCTTATGCAGCTCATCCCTTTGCCGCGGGCGACAAGCTGTCAGCCCTGATTGACGGTGGTATCTGGAATCTGAATGATGCTGCATTTCCCGCCAACGGAGCTTCAATGCCCGGACACGATGTGGTTGTCTGTAATGATTTGTCTGTCGCATCTGACCTTTATTCAGACAATGCTTCAGCGTTATTTGAAAATTATTTGCTGGGCGGACAGATATGGAATTACCGTAATTCGATGTACACCACCGATGAATCATTCAATCCCTGGGATGTTTTGTATGACAGCGGTACTGATGTGTTTGTGCCGTACGACACAACAAATATCACGGAACATTTTAACCGGCTTCTGCCGGGGATTGAGGTTTCAAAATTCCTTTGGCGGAAAGGACTTCAACTGAAAAACTCCAACAACAATCTGCAGTATTACCGTTTTTTCATTTCGGCCGGCACCGATGCTCATGGTGATTTCAATTACTGCAACACCAATTTCGTGTATGGCGTAACAGGCGATATCAGTGATAACGCACTGGGAAAACTTACCACGCTTGCCTATTGTCCGGCGGGGCAGGGGGCCGATGGGGAGAATGTGCTTTCGGCCATGAAAAACGGCAACATCATTTTGTCTGATGGTCCTGTTGTGAGCATTTCGCTTGAACTGAATGGCTTGCCAGGCCCGGAGTTTGTTTGTGGTGATGAAGTATTGATGACCTATCCGCAATATGCATCAGCCGACATTATTCTCAATGCCGTTTCATCAGATGAGTTTGGTCGTCTCGATCATGTTCGTCTGATACTCGGAACCGAGGACGGTGAGACTTCAACAGACTTTGTTTTCAGCACACACACTACTTCAAAAGAAATTGTACTGTCGCTCGATTCATTGATTAATGCTGCCGGCAACATTGGCATGAATGAGTATTTTTATGTTCGGGCAGAGTTGACGACAGACAGGCAATATGGAGTTTTCAGTTCACTGCATGGAAAAACATCGGAAGTTTTCCGCTCATATACCAATCCGTTGTGGATAGTCAGACCTGACTCTGTATCCGGTTTTTCAGAGGATGTAGTATGGCAGTTGACTATTTATCCCATGCCGTTTTACGATAATTTTTATGTTGAATCTGTGAACACGGATGCTACTGATCTGCACGTCATTCTTACAGATGTTGCAGGAAAAATTATTATGGAAGAAAGAAGGATGGTGAATGCAGGTCATTCGAAACTGGCTTTCAGCCCGGTTTTACAGAACGGTATTTATTTCCTGACTATCGCAGACGGCAGCAAATCAGCGACACTGAAGTTACTGAAGGAATAGAGTTTTGTTCAGAAACAAAAATACGAAACAATGCCTCAAAAAAAGAAGCCCGTAACAAAACCATCTCCGAAAGCAAAGCCGGCAGCCGGGTCGGCGAAACCTTTCGCGCAGAATTTTCGCATGCAGGCACTGGTGATTTTCCTGTTTGCGTTTGCCTTGTATGCAAACACACTCGGACATCAGTATGCACTCGACGACGACCTGATGATTCGCGATAACAAATTCACCAAACAAGGATTTTCGGGCATTGGGAAAATACTCACAACCGATGCACTGGCCGGTGTTTTCGGCGAACAGAATTTATTGCAGGGCGGGCGATACAGGCCACTTTCGCAGATTTGTTTTGCCATAGAATATGAATTATTTGGTTTGAATCCTTTCATCGGGCACTTGATTAATGTGTTGCTTTATGGCTTGCTGTGCGTTGTTTTGTTCCATGTGCTGCGAAAAATATTTGCGGATTTCAAAACCGAAAAATGGTACTTCGGCCTGCCATTTCTTGTGACAGTGCTGTTTGCCGTGCATCCGCTGCATACCGAAGCAGTGGCAAATATCAAAGGCCGCGATGAAATAATGAGTCTGCTCGGTTCACTTGGATCGCTTTGGTTTGCGCTTAAATACTGCGAAAACAAGAAACCGCTGAATCTATTGTGGGCTGCATTGATCTTTATTCTTGCGCTGCTCTCCAAAGAAAATGCGTTAACGTTTATTGCTGTGATTCCGCTGACAATGTACTTTTTCAGTCACGCAAAAGGGAAAGATTATCTGTTGGTGAGTACGGTTCTCATTGCTGGTTTTGCACTGTATGCATTGATCCGTTACAACGCGCTCGGCTTTTTTATGAACAGCTACGAAGAAACGGAACTTTTCAATAATCCGTTTGCAGAGGCCACGGTTTCGCAGAAATATGCAACGATTGTATTTACATGGTTTCGCTATATTGGGCTAATCGTTTTCGGAAATCCGCTTACGCACGATTATTATCCCTATCAGGTTTCTTTGCACGAATGGAGCGACTTCCCCGTAATTCTTTCTTTAGTTATATATGCATTTCTTGCTGTTGTTGCCATTATAAAACTGAAAAGAAAATCACTCATTTCATTTGCCATTTTATTTTTCGCTGTAACATTTTCAATCCAGTCTAACTTATTGCTGAACATTGGAACATTCATGAATGAACGCTTCATGTTTGTTGCGCTCATTGGCTTTTGTGTGGTTGTTGCTGTGTTTTTTCGCCGTCTTTCAGGCGATGACCAAAGTGGGAAAAAAGTGTGGCCTCAGCTCGCATTATATTTATTTCTTTTTCTGATTGTGACTTTTTCTTCTCTGACAATCAACAGAAACAGAGCCTGGAAAAATTCCGAAACATTGTTTTTGACTGACGTGAAAACGTCGGTCAATAGTGCGCGGTGTAATTATCTGGCGGGTTTCACTTTGCTTGAAAAAGCGCGCAAAGAGTTGGATGCAGCAAAGAAAAATGAACTGTACAACCAATCAGCGTTATATCTTGAGCGTGGTTTGAAAATCTACGGAAAGAATACAAGCGCCCTTGGTAATCTGGGCGAAGTGTATATTGCACTTGGCCGGAATGATGAAGCTCGTGCCATGTACATGCGTGTCCTGGAGCTGATTCCAGATGATCAGGTTTCCATTGCTAATTTGCGTGTGATTGCAAATTTATATGTCAGAGAAAAGAGTTTTAATGAAGCAATACAATTGTTGAAAATGCTTGCTGATAAATCAGTGATCGATCCGGCCGATTATAATGCAATCGGAGAAATTTTCGGACGTAATTTGAATCAGCTTGACAGTGCAGAACTGTATTTTCAAAAGTCACTTGAAAGATATTCCGAATATGCACCGGCTCTCGAAAACATGGGGCTGATTCACGGAATGCGTGGTAATTATCAAAAGTCGCTTGAATACTTGCTTCTGGCATATCCGCTGGACTCAACCAATGTGGATTTGTTGCGCAATCTAAGCAGCACATATACCAATCTTGGAAACACGCAAAAAGCGGTGGAGATGAAACTGAAAGCAGAAGGTATCAGCGCGCCGTAGTTGCATGAGGCTGAGTTCTTCAAAAACAATAATCCAACTACGCGAATAGAAATATTAGTTAGGTTAAAACACCTGAAAAAATACCATCGTTTTCGAATTTGCTTTTGTTAATTCTGTTTTTTCAAATTATTTAAAGTTTCAATTTTGCCATCTGGCAGTGTTGATACAATTTGCCATTTGAAATTGTTGCCAATTTTTTCAGAATACTTCACATATAAACGCATGTTTCTAAATGTTAATGCTTTTTTTAAAAGCACATCCACGCTGGATTTCAGAAGCCCAAATCAGTATTTTGTCCCATAATTTTCATTCAATGAAAAACAGTTTTTTATTATTCATGTTTATTGGTGTTTTTTTTACGGGAATTGTGTCTGCGCAATCTCTTACGCCAATTGTTGTTGCTTCTTCCGGAGGATATTTTACATCAGGTTCCGGCTCCATTTCGGCTACAGTAGCTGAAATGACCATGGTTCAAACTTTTGAATCATCAGGTATTTTCTTAACTCAGGGTTTTCAGCAGATTGTAGAATCGTATACAGCTATTGAGGAAACCGCTGAAGATTTTGATGTTTTTCCCAATCCAACCAGCGGCAAATTCACTATTACCGTTGATGCAAAAGAGAGCGGTTCCGTTCGGATCAGGTTATATAATCTGCTCGGATTAATTGTTCATTCTGAAACTTTGGACGCCTCGGATGGCGACAATTTATTTGACTTCGACATCAGTGGATTCGATGTAGGTGTTTATCTGTTAGAGTTCACAGTGTCTAATTCAACCGGACAAATAGAAACCGGAACCGTGAAAATCAATCTCATTAATGACTAAAAATTACAATCATGAAAACGTTAAAAAAAATATTTGTGATCTTTTCTCTCCTCCTGATTACTGGTTTTGCTGTTGCTCAGTCGCCACAGGCATTCAATTATCAGGCTGTAGCCAGGAATGCGGCAGGAAATGTTTTGCCGGATCAGGCACTGGGCATCCGGGTTTCGATTCATCAGGGATCTGAAGCAGGCGATGTTGTTTATTCCGAAACGTTTGCCACAAGCACCAACGAATTCGGCCTTTTTAATTTATCTATTGGTACAGGAACTGTTGCCAGCGGCAATTTCAGCACCATCGACTGGGGTGACCATCAGTACTGGATGCAGGTTGAAGTTGATATGAATGGTGGAACAACATACACCGACATGGGGACCAGTCAGCTGTTGAGTGTGCCGTATGCCATGTATGCATCTAAATCAGTTTGGGAAAAAAATGGAGCAAGTGCAGTGTATATGGATGGCGGGGTTGGAATAGGCACTTTAACTCCAACTGCAACGCTCGATGTTGTGAGAAATAACACGATGACAAACAGCCAGATTTGGGTTAAACAACTTGGTACTGGAGATGCTTCGATTGGGTTTAACACACCTTCCGGATCATGGGGTATTGCCAACGATCAGGATGATTTCGGCAAACTAAAAATTGGCAATAACGCATTTGCAAGCAGTAGCCCTCAAATGACTTTTGATCAGAATGGTCATATTGGCATGGGCACGACAAATCCTTCAACACAAAGCAAATTGAATGTTGCTTCGCACAATCGTTATGCGGGGTATTTTACCACAGACAGTGTGAGCAGTTTCACTCAAGCAGTTCATGGAGAATACACGGGAACGAATTATGTTGATGCAATTGGTGTTTTCGGTCAGTCTCATCCGATTGATAATTATGGAATCGGCGGATACTTTGTTGGTGGATACAGAGGAGTTTATGGTTCTTCAATCGGCACAGGGGCTGCTTATTATTACGGTGTAAGAGGTATAGCCGAGTCGACCGGAGCTGGTCATACCTATGGGGTATACGGTTCAGCCACAACAGTGGGTGGTACTGCTTATGGTGTTTATTGCAGCGGCAATGGCGCCTACACTGGCACCTGGACTGATGTATCGGATGCAAAATTCAAAAGCAATGTAGCCGATTATAACGAAAATGCTCTCCTGAAAATCATGTTGCTGCGACCAGTCTCCTACACCATGAAAACAGCAGAGTATCCTTTTATGGGATTTGAACCCGGAACTCAGGTTGGCTTTATCGCTCAGGAGGTTAAAATTATTTTTCCAAACCTGGTTGAAAATGGTGCACATCCCGGCGAAAGCAAAGATGATCCGGCAATTGAATACGAGGGTCTGAACTATATTGGCATGATTCCGATTCTTGTGAAAGGAATGCAGGAACAACAAGCCGAAATTGAATTGCTCAAAGATGAAATTAAACTTCTTAAAAACAAGTAGTGAGCAAAAAGCGTAATCGATTTTCATAAGGAGAAGCGAAGGCTTCTCTTTTTTATTGAAGCACGAGGCGTTAAAACAGAGCCATGCTTTCTGAATGTTTATTTCGGACCCGGTTGTACTGCTTGTCACTTTGTTTTAAAGGACCAATGCTGTTTTACAGCGCTCAGGGAGCGCAAGTTCTATGTTCTATTTATTCGTTGTCCGTAATTCGCTTCAGAGATACTCACGCTGCCGTTCTGTTTTATTATACGGTATTAATTATTGTGTTAACAATCAGGAGAATACGCAAGCATTTCAATGCGTTAATCCTGACTTCAAACTCTTCGAGGATTAATATTTTTATTATTTTTGCTATCCCCCAAAAATGACAAATGTTGAATTGTTTTATTTCAGCTGAAAGTAGATATACCACGGTGAAACGTTGGTGCAAAGATCTGTTCGCATTTTTTCTCGTTGTTGGTCTTTACTTTTGCTTTTCAATAAATGGCGCTTTCGCTCAAAAAAGAATCGCCCCTGCATTAATACCTTCTCCACAAAAAACTGTATGGTCGGATGAATTTTATAAGCCGGCTAAAAACATCAGGATTGTCATAGATCAGCCCGGGAATGAGCTTGTTGTAAAACAGCTTCAGGAGATGATTCCAGACATTGTATCGGTTTTATCTGATGACAAAAATACGAGCCGTAATGTTGTAAAATTCAAAATTGATTCGTCATTGTTTTTTAAAACAAAAGGCATTGAATCTTACTCACTATCGGTGAAAAAAAACAGCATTGAAGTACGAGCCATACATCCTGCAGGATTTTTCAGAGCTGTGCAAACTTTGAAACAATTGCGTAGTGCAAATAGTGAAAAAGCATTTTTCAGATGCTGTGAAATCGTTGATTGGCCTGCGTTTCCGATGCGCGGGTTTATGCAGGATGTTGGCCGGAATTTCATGTCGGTTGAATTATTGAAAGAACAGATTGATGTCATGGCGGCGTATAAATACAATGTTTTTCATCTGCATCTGACCGATAATCCTGGCTGGAGGCTCGAAAGCAAATTGTATCCGGAGTTGAAGGATTCTGCCACGATGAGCCGTTGGCCTGGAAAATACTATACGCAAAAGGACTTTGTTGATTTGGTGAATTACTGCAACGACCGCTTCATTACTTTGATTCCGGAGTTCGATATTCCTGGTCACAGCGAGGCTTTTCGCAAGGCGTTTTCGATTGATTCAATGCGTGACCCGCGTGTGAAGCCGATTTTGAACAACCTCGTTTCAGAATTATGCGCATTGGTGCCTGTCGATAAAATGCCTTTTATTCATCTTGGAACCGACGAAGTCTGGAATTCATGGGAGCAGGGGAGTGCTGATTTACTTCCTTCATTGTTGCAAACTGCGAAATTATATAACCGCAAGATTGTTGTATGGCGGCCAGGCCAGCTGGTTTCAGGCGACTCAACTTCGATCACTCAACTGTGGTCTTCCAATGGATATCCGCTGCAAGGTCATTCATTTATTGATTCGAGATTAAATTATCTCAACCATCTCGATCCGTTTGCGGGTATGACTCAATTGTACTTCGACCGGATTTGCGGGGCTGCTAAGGGCGATTCCATGCGACTTGGCGGAATTTTATGCTGTTGGAACGATAATCTTGTTTCGGATGAAAGCGATATACTTCGCATGAATCCTGTATATCCGGGCATGCTGGTGTATAGCGAATCCGCATGGGCAGGTCAATCCGCTAATGATGGAGAAAAATACCTTGCAGTTCTGCCGGATCCGGAAACATGTGTTTATGAGGCTTTTCAGAACATGGAGTCCAGACTTTGCATTCACCGTGATTTGTATTTTCAAAACAAACCCTTTCCATACGTCAGGCAATCGCATATTCCGTGGAAACTCATCGGACCGTTTAACCACGGAGGCAATACCAAAGCTGCGTTTCCTGTCGAAGATTCAATTTCCGAAAGCTATGTTCACGAAGGGAAAACATATAATTGGTGGGGACCTGTGTTTGGCGGTACGATTTTTCCGAAACATTTTTTTGGATATCCGGCTCCGGTCGCAGAAAATGAAGGAACGATCTACGCGCTGACTTATGTTTATTCTCCCATCGATCAGGAACTCGACGCCTGGATCGGATTTCATGGCTGGTCGCGTTCCGGTGGCCGACGCGGCGGCCCGTTTCCCGAACAAGGACAATGGCACAATACAAATACAAAAATATGGATCAATGGAATCGAAATCGCACCTCCGATATGGAATAATCCGGGACTAGCAGCCAATAGCGAAGAAATTCCTTTTTCGGACGAAGATTATTTTTACAGAGCTCCATCGAAAATCGCGCTGAAAGCGGGCTGGAACAAGGTGCTGCTGAAAGTCCCTTTTGAAGCCACTTCCTGGAAATGGATGTTTACTTTTGTGCCTGTAAAACTTGACGGCATCAACGTTTCAGAAGTGGAAGGCTTGCTGTTTTCGCTGAAGCCAGGGTTGTAATTCCACGAACTGCGGAATGTTGCTTTTAGCTTCAATCCAACCTGAGTGCATTGTGAAGCAATCTCTCTGCGTTGGATTGTACATCAACAAAACTTTTCCGACATTCCACCGTCCGATCCGCCGGCTGGCGGAGAGGACATGGAACCGTCGGGGGAGAAGGTGCTCACTATACCCAACAGCATATACACCAACCTGCGGAATACCGGGACTGCACCTATTCTCTCTTTCATAGCTCGACTCCGATAACAATCGTGGTGAAATCCATGCTTTGTGTACACTGTCACGAATTACTCACTAATATAAATATTGTTCAAGGTGTTCGTGAGCTCAGTGCTTTCTGCGCTTCGGTTGTCAAATCCGCGACAGTTGATATCCGCGCCAGTGTAATTTTCGTTTAGGAAATATTTGCTAATAATTTATCTTTGAAATTTTCGGTTATTTCGTTAATAATCAATAAAATATCATTGATTATATTTGTCATTAAACTTAAAATACATTATATACGATTTAAAATATCATTAATTCGAAGGGGAAATTATTACATTTGCCAATCAAAACAAAATTAAAATGTATAAAACACTACTTTCCATTGTTTTGGGACTAATGACTGGCAGCATTGTGCTAGCTCAGTCGCTATCTCCTATTGCAATTGCATCTTCCGGAGGGTATTTCAGCAATGGCTCAGGTTCGCTGTCGGCGACAGTGGCTGAAATGACCATGGTTGAAACTTTCCATGCTACAAGCAACATTCTTACGCAGGGGTTTCAGCAGCCCGCCGATGCTGTATCTTCAATTGATGAAACAACGCAAGCCGAAGTTTCAATTTTTCCCAATCCTACCAACGGACAATTCAGTCTGACGGTTAATGCTTCAGCAAATGGCTCTGCCACTGTCCGCATTTATGATTTGCTTGGACAAACCATAAGGGAACAGGAACTTGCAATCAGCAGCGGCATCAGTCATCTGATGTTCGATATCCGTGGTTGCAGTGCCGGTATTTACATGCTGTATTACCGCGATGAAACCGGTAGCAAAACAATCAAGTTCAACGTGACAAACAATTAAAAAACAGAAACAATGAAAACAAAAATCACCTCAATATTTTTCGCATTCATCATGACCTTTGCAATTGGTCAGTCAATGGCACAGTCGCCCGAAGCATTCAATTATCAAGCGGTAGCACGCGATGCAGCCGGCGATGTTATGTCCAACCAGGCCATCGGAATCAGAGTTTCACTTCATAATGGTTCAGCTGCAGGCGCAGTTGATTACAGTGAAACATTCACTCCAACCACTAATGAATTTGGTTTGTTTACGCTTTCTGTTGGAACAGGAACTCCGGTTACCGGACAGTTCGACACTCTTCACTGGGATGTTGCACAATACTGGCTTCAGGTCGAAATGGATCCTGCCGGAGGTGTTGCTTATGCCGATATGGGAACCAGTCAGCTGTTGAGCGTTCCTTATGCAATGTATGCTTCAAAAGGGGTTTGGGAAAAAATGGGAACAAGTGCAGTTTATATGGATGGCAGAGTTGGGATTGGCACCACATCTCCGTCTGCAGCATTAGATGTTGTGAGAAATGACAATAATACAAATAGTCAGATTTGGGTTAAACAAACTGGAACCGGCGATGCTTCTATCGGATTTAATACTCCTGCCGGATCATGGGGTATTGCCACCGATCAGGATGATTTTGGAAAATTGAAAATCGGTAATTCTGCATTTGCAAGTTCAAGTCCACAAATGACTTTTGACATGAATGGTCACATTGGCATGGGTACAACAACCCCAACTTCTACCAGTAAGCTTCATGTTGCCAGCACTAATCGCTATGCCGGTTATTTTACTTCAGACAGCGTTTCATATTTGACTCATGCAGTTCATGCAGAATATAAAGCCACAAGTATTGATGGTATTGCAGTTTATGGCAAATCAACTCCGGCCGATTTTTATGGTTATGGTGGATATTTTGAAGGTGGTTACCGTGGCGTCTTTGGCTATAGTTATGGTACTGGCAGTGGCTATATTGGTGTGCGGGGCATTGCAGAAACCAGTGGAACCGGTACAGTCTATGGCGTTTTTGGATCAGCTTCGGGAGCAACCGGCACCCCATACGGAGTATATTGCAGTGGAAATGGTGGCTACACCGGCACCTGGCTGGCTGTATCTGACTCGAAATTTAAAAAAGACGTAACCAATTACAGTGGTGCTTTGGAAAACATCATGAAACTTCGCACCGTATCGTACAATATGAAAACCGAAGAATACCCCTTCATGGGCTTCTCATCTGGTCTGCAGATTGGTTTTATATCACAGGAAGTGAAAGAAATATTCCCAACATTGGTTGAAAAAGGTGCACACCCGGGTGCAGAAAAAGAAGATGCCGAAGTTGAATATCTGGGCATGAACTATATTGGCTTAGTGCCTGTTTTAGTCAATGCCATTCAGGAACAACAGCAGCAAATCGAATTACTGAAACAGGAAATTGAATTGCTGAAGAATAAATAGCATCCATATTTTGCGCGAATAAAAAAGGAGAAGTTTTGCTTCTCCTTTTTTAATTTTTTCATAGGCTCCCCGATATTCCATCGTCCGAACGCAGAGAGGATATGGAATCGTCGGGGATAAAGTATTTTGCACCCAACGATTCCGGGACCGCACCCCCTTCGCAAAACAAATCTCACGGACGCCAAAATGTTGGGTGCAATTCTTTCCCGACATTTTTGCTCCAGACTAATGAGGGGGTAAACTTCAGCTACCGCTGGCCTGAAATTTTATTCTGACTGACAAGGCTGACGTCGTGATTATAATAGCTACAAATAAAGATTATATTAAAAAAATATTAGCTTATAATTTAGCTTTGAAAGTTCCGGTTATTTCGTTAATAATCAATAAAATATCATTGATTACATTTGTTATTAAACCTAAAATACGTCATATATGAGTTAAAATAACACCAATTCGAGGGGAAAGTGGTATATTTGCCAATCAAAACTAAATTAAAATGTATAAAACACTACTTTCCATTGTTTTGGGAATAATGACTGGCAGCATTGTGCTAGCTCAGTCGCTATCTCCTACTGCAATTGCATCTTCCGGAGGGTATTTCAGCAATGGCTCAGGTTCGCTGTCGGCGACAGTGGCTGAAATGACCATGGTTGAAACTTTCCATGCTACCAGCAACATTCTTACGCAGGGGTTTCAGCAGCCCGCCGATGCTGTCTCTTCAATTGATGAAACAACTCAAGCCGAAGTTTCAATTTTTCCCAATCCTACAAACGGGCAATTCAGTCTGACCATCAATGCTTCTGCAAATGGATCAGCTACTGTCCGCATTTACGATCTGCTCGGACAAACCGTAAAAGAACAGGAAATCTCCATCAGCAACGGTGTGAATCGGCTGATGTTTGATATCCGTGGCTGCAGTGCCGGAATTTACATGTTGTATTACCGCGATGAAACCGGTAGCAAAACAATCAAGTTCAACGTGACAAACAATTAAAAAAACAGAAACAATGAAAACTAAAATCACCTCAATATTTTTCGCATTCATCATGACCTTTGCAATTGGTCAGTCAATGGCACAGTCGCCAGAAGCATTCAATTATCAAGCGGTAGCACGCGATGCAGCCGGCGATGTTCTGTCCAACCAGGCCATCGGAATCAGAGTTTCACTTCATAATGGTTCAGCTGCAGGCGCAGTTGATTACAGTGAAACATTCACTCCAACCACCAATGAATTTGGTTTATTCACTTTGGCCATTGGTACAGGAACTGTTGTCTCTGGTGATTTCAGCACGATTTCGTGGGGTACCGCGCAATACTGGCTTCAGGTTGAAATGGATCCTGCCGGAGGAGCAACCTATGCCGACATGGGTACCAGTCAGCTGTTGAGTGTGCCTTATGCTATGTATGCGGAAAATTCGGTTTGGCAAAAAGCAGGATCTGCCGCTTATTATAATAGTGGAAATGTGGGAATAGGTACAGACAATCCACTTACGCACTTGCATTTGCTTGGTTCATTCAGAGTTGATTATTCAAATCCATTGATTCAGTTATATGATGGCTCAGCCTTTAAGGGGTTTATACAATCATTCAACAACGATATGATCTTTGCCAATGCAAATGACACCGGAAGCCTGGAACTCTGGACAAATTATTCGGAAAAAATGAAAATCAAGGCCAATGGAAATGTTGGTGTCAATTGTATCAATCCTACTTATAAATTCCAGATAGACGGGCCTGCCGGCACCTTTAATGCGAGTGGAATACGGCTTGAGAACAGTACTGGAGCAACTGGATGGAGTTTTTATCCGTCCTCTGCTGGTAGTTTAATCATTGGGAAAACCAGCAATCTGGGCACCTTCGATGCAACGACAGGCGCTTACACTTCATCTTCTGATGCCCGTTTAAAAACAAATGTACGGACACTGGAATCAGTTTTACCTTCAGTTATGGGATTGGAATTTAAAAGATATGAATTTATCAATAATAACCCCACTCACAAAGAATCCATTGGTGTAATAGCCCAGGATCTTCAAAAAGTATTCCCCGAATTTGTTTCGGTAAATTCGTCGAATGAGGGTAATCCAATTGTTGACAATCAGCTGGGTGTTGATTACAGCGGTTTGAGCGTTATTGCAATTAAGGCGATTCAAGAACAGCAACTACAAATCGGGTTATTGAATCAGCAAATCGAATTACTGAAACAGGAAATTGAATTACTGAAACAGAAATAATAATGATTTGTTTTGCAAAAAAAGGAGAAGTTTTACTTCTCCTTTTTTTTGTCCGGTTCCGACGCTTCTGTCGGAATTCTGAGAAAATAAAAAAGAGGAGAAACTTACGCTTCTCCTCTTTTAGCGGTCCGGACGGGACTCGAACCTCAAGTCTGTTTTCCGCACCAGAGCGTGATATTTTGCTGAATCCAAAGTTAGTCCAGCCCGAAGTCCAACCGCTGAAATAACTGGCGCATTTTTAGTCAAAGAACTGATTTATTTTTACTATTGCAAATATACAAAATTTTTTAGCAATCTCTTTAGAAAAAAAATCGAAACCTGAATTCAAATTGCACTGACTGTAAACCGAAGACGGAATGAACATGGTCAAAGTTTTGTAGAACGTGAATTTTCAATAAAATCACTATGACTATTTCCGATTCCTTTAATAAATGAACATTTTTCTGTTCATTTTATAACCTAACAAGCATAAAGCCGGCGCGTGGCAGGCTTTGTTCTGAATAATGCAATAATGGATATTTTTACACCCGGAGAAAAGTGTTTTTTGATTTTCAGTGTTGCTATATCACAAAACGCATCACACATATAGAGTTTTATTTCTAATGATGATTAAGAGAACAAAGCATGATCCCAATTTGATTTAGGCTCACCTTTTTTTTACATTTATTCCAGCTTCTTTTAACGGACAACCGCCGCATGAACTGCAATTGCTGCATGAATTGTTTTTTGGTGAACGAAGACTACGAACTGTTTTTAATCCCAGATACAGCAGTGATACAACGATGATGACCATGACCAATATTTCCTGTAACATGATTTTGGTTTTAAATTAATATATTTCCGACCTGATAAACGGCAAAGGCTACCAGCCATGCAAGAGCGGTGGTGTACACCATGGTGAATACTGCCCAGCCCCAGTTTGATTCTTTCCGTATTGCCGCAATAACGGCGATACATGGAAAATAGATCAGAATAAACAGCATAAAACCAAAGGCTACAATTGGTGTAAACACTTTTTGTCCTTGTAATTCACCGCTGCTGTGAACCTGGTTTTGCAGTTTTTCTATCAAGCCCTGCGAACTTGCGTCTTCATCGGGCCCTATCTGATATAAAACACCCATCGAACCGACAACTATTTCTTTGGCCGCCAGGCCGGTGATAAGACTGACACCTATTTTCCAATCGAAACCCAGGGGCCGAATGACAGGTTCAATAAAATGACCGAGCTGTCCGATGTATGATTTTTCCTGATGTTCAGATGCTTTCATTAGATTGATGGTTGCAATAGAATCGGCTTTCACGTCGTTGGGCACAGAGGTTGATACTTCGATAGCTGCAATTTGTCCGTCATAATCTACACTGGATTCAACATGACGTGGATAATATCCCAATGCCCAAATCAGAATTGAAGCAATAAGAATAACAGTTCCCATTTTTTTGAGATATTGAGCGCCTTTGAACCACATGTGACGGGTAGTGTTTTTCAACGTTGGAATGCGGTATGGCGGTAATTCCATCACAAATGGAATGTCTTGTTTTGAAAAAATCGTGTTTTTCAGAATCAATGCTACCACAATGGCCAAAATTACACCGGCTGCATACACCGAAAACAGTACAAGTCCCTGATATTGGGTAAAAAACGCTGAAATAATGAGCACATATACGGGTAATCGCGCACTACACGACATAAATGGTGTTATGAGCATGGTCATTATACGGTCTTTGCGGTTTCCCAGTGTGCGGGTAGCCATAATGGCCGGAACGTTGCAGCCAAAGCCCATCAGCAGCGGAATAAATGATTTTCCGTGCAGACCGATTTTATGCATCAGTTTATCCATAATAAAGGATACGCGCGCCATGTAACCGGTATCTTCCATCATTGAAATGAAGAAAAACAAAATTAGAATATTGGGAAGAAATATAATCACGCCGCCCACTCCTCCGATGATGCCATCAATGAGCAGATCGTGAAACGCTCCCGACGGAATCAGACTGCTTAGTGTGTCACTTAGCATGGCTACACCTGCATCTATCCAGTCCATTGGATAACTACCGATGGTAAAGGTAGCCTGAAACATCAGCCACATAAAAATCATAAAAACAGGGAACCCCCAGATTTTATGTGTGAGCAGATTATCGGGGTCCCATTTTTTTGACGTCTTTTTTTCGCTGCATCCAATGCAGGTTTCAGCCAAAGCGCCTGCAATAAAACCATATTTTGCATCGGTGAGAATGGTTTCAGATTTTTCGCGGAATTCGGTTTCAATTTTTTGAATGCAGCGCTGTGCCTGCATTTCAATGTCGTCGAAGTTGTCGCAACTTTTAAGTGAATTTAAAGTGGCCTGATCGTTTTCGATAAGCTTCACCGACAGATATCGTGTTGAATAGCGAATAACCAGATCCCTGTTTTTCTTAAGCTCGCGCTGAATTTGCATTATTGCTTCTTCTACGGAAGGACCATAGTTGATATGAATATGTCTTAATACAGAATTCTGGTCTTCGAACACCTGAATGATGGTTGAAATCAGATTCTCCACACCATGACCCTTTACTGCAACTGTTGGAACGACAGGAATTCCGATCAGTTTGCCAAGTTCATCATGATTCAATTGTACGCCTTTTTGTTCAAGTTCATCGTACATATTCAAAGCTATTACCACTTTGATGTTCATATCGATAAGCTGGGTTGTCAGGAATAAATTTCGCTCCAGATTCGATGCATCGATTACATTTACAACCACATCGGGCATGTTTTCCAGGATATGATTGCGGACAAACAATTCTTCGGGTGTATATTCGGTGATGGAATAGGTACCGGGCAAATCGGTCACTTTTAGCCTGTAATCGCCGCTGCGAATGGTTGCTTCTTTCGAATCGACCGTAACACCGCCATAGTTGCCAACGTGTTCGTGCGAGCCTGATGCAAAATTGAACAATGTTGTTTTTCCACAGTTGGGATTACCTACCAGTGCAATCCGGATCGTATTACTTTTTTCATGTATTACTTCACGCAAAGATTCATCGGTAATAGTACCCAGGTAGTTTCCTGTCTCGTTTGCGTCAGCATCGGGTGTGCCAACAACTTCTATCAGGCCTGCCTCGCTCAGTCGCAACGAGACATGGTATCCCATTATTTCATATTCCACCGGATCCTTCAATGGTGCTTTTTTTACGACACGTACAGTTTTACCTTTTACAAAACCCATTTCGGTAATGCGCTTGCGGAAAGCACCGTGTCCGGTGACTTTTACTATTACGGCGCTTTGATGTATGTTCAGTTCAGATAGTTTCATATGAGCAGACATTAAAAAGTGAATCCAATACGCAACAGACCAGTCAGGCAGTTTTTTAAACCACTGTCTTTTCCCGAAGGCTGAATGATGTATTGAAGATCGGGTTGAATAAAAACATGCCGGCGAATTTCTTTTTGCCAGCTTAGTTCAAGACTGGTTTCGGAACCGGCAGTTTCAGCAAGATTAACATGAGCTACAGCAAATCCGAGAACATCGTTATGAGCCTTACTCAGGAATCCGGTTAAATGAAAACCAGCGCCAATATAAGATTGTACGGCGCAGGACCGGGTGGGGCAAACCGAAGCCTGTACAAAAACACCGGTTGCGGTATTATTTTTTTCAATCAGAAGCTGATCCGCAACGAAATACAATCCTCCTATAAAATGCTTGAGTGAATCGGGAAATTGTTTGTGAATGATGTTTTCGAGCAGGTGATTGTGTGTGAAAGCACCAATTTTATATAAGCCGTGCTTTTGCCGGATATTGAGGGTCTGTTGAAATTCTGCAATTTCAAGTAATCCATCGCCTGCATTATGCTCCCATCGGATATTGTAAGGATTGCGGTCGAAATCGGTTGGCGAGCCGTCGTGAATGGCTGCCAGAAATTTCGAGTTGTTGCCGGTTTTCCATTCGGCAGAAATACCGGGGGTAGTTAATGGAAAGATGGGCGCAGACAGATTTCCACTGATGGTGGGGTGAATGCCGAAAGAGCTGTTGATGAACAAGCTGCCGTATTCAGAATTGGCAAAACAGGCATTGAGGTCCTGTAATCCAGCTGTGACAGACATTTTGCTAAAGTCGTGTTTGTACCAAAGTTCCTGAAAATAGGTGTGGTTTCCTGCTTCGATATTCGACACCACCTGCAGGTCGCCGGTCAGTTCTGCCGAAGGCATGGAACCATGGGTATTGGCTGCATGTACATAAATTGTTCCGCCGGACCAGATTTTTCTTGTATCATAAGTTGCTTCAAGGCTTACCATGCCAAGAAATGCATATCCGGGATTAATACCGCCCCGGAAATTGCAAACCTGGTCGGTGATGTACGATGCTCCGGTCGAGAAAGGTGTTAGGGTGTCTTTTGTTATGTCCTGTGCTTGGTTCAGAACCGGTGAAAACAGGGCTATCCATAATATCAGTCTTTTCATATTGCTGTGATTTTTGATTTTCGCACAGCAAAAGTAAATTCACTCTATTATTTGTGTAATCCCTAAAACTGATGAATTTTAGGCTTCCAGCTCATCAGAAATGATGATATTACAAACTGTCGATGGAGATAAGTTTATTGACAACGGCGTAAATGGTCAGACCCGATACGGTTTTGATGCCGGTTTTCTGCGTCAGGTTTTTTCGGTGCGAAATGACGGTATTAATGCTGATATTTAGTTTATCGGCTATTTCTTTGTTTGACATTCCCACGGCAAGGAGTTTCAGCACATCGGTTTCGCGTTCGCTGAGTGCGGTTTCAGCTGTTTGTTTTAACTGAATATCAGCTGAAAATAATTTTCGTACAGACTGTAAAATAGCACCGGGAGAATCATTGATACCAATGATGCCATCGAACAAAGTCATCAGTTGCTGATCGTAGAACGCAGTTGCCAGTGCCATCCAGCGAACATTGTAGCGTTGAATTTTCAGTGCCTGAAAGTCTTTCTGATTAAACTGCACCATAGCTGGATTGATTATGACAACAGCTTCGGGATCAGCGCCAAGAAAGAGATCCAAATCGTTGAATTGCTGAATGTGCTTTATGTGAACAGCCGTCTCGGTTCGCAAAAGAATCTGCGCCAGTCCTTCAAAAATAATAATTGACGGTTCAGCAATGAGGATGGTTCGGATGGTTCTCATTTTTGTTGATTCAAAGCATTTTCGAGCTGTTCAACAAGTGGTGTCAGTATCAGATCTTCAATGAGGGTGTGTATTTTAAGGTCAAAATCTAGTTGTGAAAGCGAGAGAAATAATCTGCGACGCGCCAGCTGATCATTGTTTTCTGGTAAATGACGAATAATCAGATTCATCAGATCATCAATTTTTTCCTCAATGTCATCGTGATGATCTTTATAGTTTGAAACACTGTAGTCATCAGCATTTTGAAATGGTTTGCCTGTATTATAACAGTCCGTCAGTGACATAATATATGGAAAAGCCACTTCGTTTTCATAATTCAGATGTTCGCGAACCTCGTTGAAATACTGCTGATAAAAGGAGTCAATTATCTGGTAAGTTCCGGACTGATCCGCTTCGTACAATGATTTAACCGAAGACTGAATGTTTGGATAAATTTCATCGAGATAGTACCTGTGACTGTTTTTCAGATAATCGGTGATCACCGGAATATCGGAAAACGACAACTGGTTGGTCTGAATATCCTTCTGCCCAGTATATAGTTGTGACAGTGCTGTAAACAGTGGTATTCCGATCCGATATTCCCTGCAAATAATCCCGATGGTTTTATGCTGAAATGGAACAAAAATTCCGAAATGTTCAAGATACAACAAGGCTGCAGGATGACTCAAAACCAGCTGTGCAAGCTCAGTTTCAGAATTTATAAATAATTGCTGTGACGAATACATGCTACAGATTTGTTGATAAAGATACAAATTTTGATCTTATTCAGAAATGAACAAAATTCTGTTTATTTGATAACCCAATATATACAAAAGCCGGCGCTGTGGCCGACTTTAATGTGATCCGTTGAAATTCAATGCTTTACCAATATTGGGATGGGTATCAAAGATTTGTCTTGGATGGTGCAGCGCTCGGATCCACATACTTCAGCGGGTTATTCCAGCAATAGCTGTAGCGGTTGTAGCTCCAGATGACCATTTACTCAATCATTATTTTTTACAAATGAAAACACATAACCTCCATTTTCATATAATAAAGTATCAGCCACTTTAAAAAAACCTCCGCAACTGATACAGCATTTGTAACAATTTGTAAATCGTTTATCATCTGTTTGAAAAAACAAGTTTTCCATTTTTTTAATATTATCTGTTGGTTGGTAAAACATCGCCGACCTAAGAAAAAAGGAATAGTAATCAGACGTATCGATAAAATACGATGTGAAGTGTTTATAGATTATAGGATTCTCAAATACACAATCATTTTCAAAATAATATTCATGATAGTTTATATGCAGAATTGAGTTCTTAATTTGTTCGGCTAAAACAATGCTCAATTCATGAACACCTCCTCTTTCATCCATATCAATGCACTTCCATTGTCCAACAATGGTGTTTCTAACCTTTCTATCCCGAAGTAATTTTATCAACAGAATATCCGTATTCCAGATTTTTTCCAATCCCTTGTATAATATTTTTGGCTGAACATAGGATTGTTTTTCTGTTTTCACTGCACTCTTTGCAATAGCATTTCGATTTTCAATATTTTCACTACATGAGGTGAGAAAAATGAAAACAGATAAAAACACCAGAAATATTTTTGCAGATATGCGACACATCTTTATTTAAATTTTAATAACCATAATTATAAGTCCCAAATGTCCACAAAACACGTTCTTTTTGTCTTCTAACTACATGTCCTGGTTGAGTAACAATATCCATTTGACTGCAAGCCTCTGAATAATTTCCATTATTCAACGCATTGAGAAAATTCCTTGTAACACCTTTACTACTAACAAACACATTTCCACTACCGGCATTAAAAACATAACTTACTAATGCATCATATTGATTTTGAGACAAGGGTACTTCAACATAGTAGTTAATTTGATCAATAGTTTCTTTTAAATCCTTTTCAAACAATTTTCTCCCATCGTCTACTGTAATATTAGAAAAGTGTTCACCTTGTTTGATTTTATGCCCCCAGCCTATTGTCCAATCGCCTTTTCCTGTTGCATCATATGATTGAGAGTGAAAAGCACCCTCAAATGAAATTATAAAATCAATTCCCCTCTGTGAGACATACAAGTTGTTAACATTAAGTTTAGGTGGAATTATTTGGGTGTTGGAAAATCCTTTTCGTCCTGTTGGAGGATCTCCTTCCAACCCCATTATAGCATAATAATACCTGTTTGTAACCGTATGCCGGTAATCATTGATGCTTTCGCCTGAACCAAGATATTTTGGAATCGGGTCATAATAGGTGTATGAATTTACCACTTCTCTGAATTGTATAGGTTTATTGTCATATCCGCGCGAATAGATTGATTCGACATTGTCATTTCCAAAAACACCAGCCAGATAGCTGAGGCTGTGCGACTGAAATTGCAGCCCGTCAATATCAATCGTGTAATATCCACTCGGATCCACAAACTTCAAAGGATTGTTCCAGCAATAGCTGTAGCGGTTGTAGCTCTGGGGGCTGGTGGGTGATTGAATGAATGGGTCGGGAGAGAGGAACTGGCCCACAAGCGGGTCGTAGGCGCGGCCGTTCATGTTTATCAGACCAAAGGCATCCATGTGCTCGTGCAGGGTGTAGCCGCGGTCGGTGGTGAGGGTTGGCTGCAACGCCTTTGTTTGTGCAACGGTGAGCTGTTCCCAGGTGTATGGGTTACGGCGGCGGCCCCATGCATCGTAGCTCAGGTCGTTCACAATGTTGCCCTGTGCATCGGCAACAATGTTTATGCTGCCCAGATTGTCGGTCGAAACGTAATACATGTTTCCGGTTCCGTTCTTTTTTTCGTAAATGGCGGCCAGCCCGTCAGGAGCAAAGATAAAATTTATTTCTTTTTCGGTGGTCACGCCATTAGCTTCGGTAATCTCGCGATCAAACACACCGGAGTAATATTTCGTGCGGGTCAGCACCAGTGCTGCATCTTCGTAGGTTTCTTCGGTCATTTTGCGGCGCTGGTTATCAATGCCGTAATAATATTTGAGATGGGTATAGTTGGTGTTTAGGTTTTCATCTCCTTCGGTTATTTCATCTATTTTGTCATGTCTTTCGGTCATATTTCCGTTGGCATCCCACTTGAAATTTGCATTGCCGGCTGATTGAACAGCATGTGGCTGGACTTGATAGTAATTATAAATATTGTTGCACGAAATGGTGTTTACAGTGCCTTTGATGGAAGTCTCGGCATAAAGTGAATATTCTCAATTGGAATGCGGCTATTCCTAATCAATTCAGGGTCGACGCATTAAACTCCACAAAAATCTGCAGGAATCGTAGGTACACAGAGTTTATTCGTGTATTATATTATTTTAAAAAGTACTCATGAGCTCGCACCGCTGGTGCTCGGTTCACAGAGGTATCACAGAGTATTCACAGAGTGAAAAAATAGCAAAAGCCGGTTAACAGTGTACACAACGAGTTGTGTAAATCAATTACAGCAAAGTGAATCTGAAAGCGCGCTTTCAGATTCACTTTGCTGTAATTGATACCGGCTTTTGTCTCGTAAAATCTACTCTGTGTGACTCCGTGTGTACTCCTTCAAACTCTGTGTAACAAAGGTTATAGAGGCATGACATTGTACGCTTGAAGTCGGCGTCGGATGCATTAATCAGAAGTATATACAGGCATTTAAATGCGTTAGCCCTGCTAATCAATTCCCCAAAACACCCCAGATATCTGAAATTTTTTTTACTTGAATTAGATTTGGATGTCCGGCTGGTACTGTCTCGGTCTCGTGCTGCCAGGTAACATGGTAGGGGATGTAAATAGCTGTGCCGCCCAGGCCAATGACTGGAAGAATGTCGGATTTGAGAGAGTTCCCAACCATCATAAAGTCGGCCGGGCTAATATCAAGTTTTTTAAATAGGAGCTGGTAATCAGCTTCTGTCTTGTCGCTCATGATTTCAATATGATGAAAATGAGTCTCAAGTCCAGACTTTTTAAGCTTTCGTTGCTGATCGAGTAAATCGCCTTTTGTTGCTATCACAACAGTGTAGCGTGTTTTCAATTCAGTCAGGATATTTTTAACATCGCCTAAAAGCTCCACAGGCTTATCAATGAGTTCTTTGCCCAATTCCAGAATAACATTGATTGTCTTAGCAGAAACCTTGTCCTTACTGACTTTTATGGCAGTCTCAACCATTGACAATGTGAAGCCTTTGGCACCGTATCCATACAGGCTCATATTCTGGATTTCAGTTTTCAGCAGTGCTGATGAAACCTGCTCCGGAGTGGCATACTCATTCATCAATTCGCAAAATTGTCGCTCTGTTTCCTGATAATAGGGCTCATTCACCCACAATGTATCATCTCCATCAAAGGCTATTACTTTAATCCGGCTCATAATTATTGAATATGACTTTTTATTTGATTTTGTTTTCGCTGCTTTGCAGCCTTGAGATAAGGTTGAGGATGCTATTTTGTGGTTTTTTCAGCGGTTTCTGATTTTTGAAATGGAATGCAAAGTTAATAAGGAAAGAGTAGCTTTTTTAAGAATTAACAATAAGGATTGAAGAGAGTGCGGCAGATTCAGTTGAGATTTGTAAGCCAGTCTAAACCATCAAAAAGATCTGATCGATTTTTTATATTATCGGGAAGATTCTCCACTGGTTTTCAAAATGTTTCGCTCAATTTATGGGTGGTCAATTTGCAGCGACGCAGGGTGGTCAGTTTGCTCCGTCGCAGGGTGGTCAATTTGCAGCGACGCGAATTGTTTATTGTGTCTTTTCCCCCAGATTATCAACCTTTTTTATAATAAAACACTATCCATTTCTTGTTTATCTGTCTAAGAATGGTCGAAAAGTGGTCAAAATCAGATCACTTCGCGGTTATTTTGCGACTATTTTTGCCAAAATGAGTCGAAAATGAGTTCAAAATGGGCTGGTTTGGACGTTTTTCAGGCAATTTTGGACGAAAATGGACGAAAACCGGGCAATTTCGGACGATTTTGGGTAAATTCGGGCGTTTTTCAGGCGATTCCGGGTAATTTCGGGTACTTCTCGGGAGATTTTTGGAAAACCCTGGTAATATTCAGGTAAATCTCAGGTGATTTTTGGTAAACACTAGAGGCTGTTCGAAAAAGTGTGTCATTTGCAAGTTGAAAAATGCTGCGATTTTTTGTACTAATGACGTGTTTGCAAACAAATCGGTCATATTTTTTTAGGAATCCAGTTGATTGCAAAAAGATTTTGAGCAAATTGTTATCCCCGAAATGAAATTCCGGAAATAATGTATTTTTGAAGTATGGCATTTACACAAACAGAAGAAAACGACATCCGGAATCTCATGCACACGTTCATTGAAGATCTGCGACCACCGGAACATATCAGGCCGAAACTCGATTTTGGATATAGAATCGAAGATCAGAATATTTTCATTTTCGAAATCCGTCCGCAATGGAACGAGCCACAGATAATTCGACATCATGATTTTGCAAAAATATCTTTTGTGCGTAACACAAGTATGTGGAAGTTATACTGGATGCGCGGTAATCTGCAGTGGTATGCATATGAAACACCCGCAACCGGATCTTTGAAAGCTGCCTTGATGCTGATAAAGAAGGATAAGCATTCTTGTTTTTTTGGGTGAGAATCCGATTATAAAAATTCTGATTTAACCCCAATAAGTAAAAAAAATAATAGGGGAGGGGGATTAGTCTGCCATTTTTTGTGTTTTCCGGGCAGTCTCTAATAAAGGAAAATCTGCATAATAACTAATGACAGAAACATGATGATTCCGATAAAAGTTATGTACATTCCATGCAGCCTGTCATCGTCATGATAAATGAACACTTTGCTGCCATTTGGCAGAATTCGTTTCCCTTTCCATAACGAAAGACCAATTGCAATTCCAAGAATTCCACCGAGAAAAGCTGATATGTACCCGAATGTGGTCCAGATGCTGCTGTTGTTTTCTTTTTTTGAAAGATCTTTAATTCTTTTTTCTTTCATTGCCTTCTCTAATGATGTTGAGATGGGAATTCCTCTTCCACTGAGAATTTTTTTCGACAGCTGGACATCGAATGCACTCCAGGAGTCTTGCTCTGCGACTATTTCCAGCAGTTCATCATCTTCAAAGGAATATAAATAATAATCGCTTTCAGCGCTGGCAATATCATCATTTGCTTTTGACAACAGCAATTCATTTGCCTTCAGAAAGTCTTCCTGGAATAATTTAAGCAAAACCGTGGGAGCAGTATCCATTCCCAGAAAAATTTCCTGAACTGGTCTTGAATTATCTTCAATTTCAAACTGAATATCATGATTTTTCAAAACCTCAACGTCATTCTCTGCCTGTCCGGCATCCATATATCTTTTGAAAATTATGGTCTTATTCATTGTGTCTGTCGTTCATGAATTTTCAGGTTGCTTCTATCCTCTTTTTTTTGATAATGCTAAAGTAAAATATTTTCTTTGATTGAGATGTATGCATGCTGGTTTTCAGGTTTGGCGAGATGTTTTTAATCATCCGTTTGACCTTCTGTTTCTTTGTTTAAAATGAGCCGTTCCTTTTCATTTAAAACCAGGCTTAATGCAGTTCTTGCAATAACCCCTACCTGCACAATTTCAAGCCATTTTGCATCATTAAGTACAGCAACATGATCGGTGTCATTCTTATCCGGCGCTTCATATTTATCCAATGCTTCGTGCCATTCTTTAATTATTTCAAATTCCTGCTCCGAAACCAAGCCCGATTTCAACTGCTCATCATAATTGTAGTTAAGAGTCAGATCATCAAAATAGCAACAAAAAAACTCAACAAACGACCAATGCGGATTTGTATTTGCTCTGTCAAGCCAACTTCTCCGCTGAAGTTCAATCGATGTTAACTCATTGATGCTAGCCAGCCATCGCATTCTCCAGGTGTCTTTTACTTCTGAAAGCATTTTGGATTATTTATTTTCGTGTTGCATTCTAATTCGGATACTCACAGCCATGTTGAACCCAACAGGGATCATGTTATTTGATAAATTGGTACAAATATCCGATCAATGAAAACAATGGTATTAATATGAACCAATTCAATCTTTTCACTCCAGGCGAAAGCTCTTTGTTTTTTTGAAGCATTATGAATGAAACGATTAAAACAGTGATCAAAATACCGCCGGCAATGAATTTTACCCACAAATTTTCAACGGCAATAACAGCCACCATCAACAATGATGCACCAATGCCGGCAAGATTGTTTAGTAAAGATCTGTTCATTTCAATTTCTCCACTATCTCTTTTTTCAGTTCGTCAAAAAGATCAAGCCCCGACGGAATAAAAATCTGTTTTCCCTTGGCTTTAAAGTAGTATCCGTTCTTCTGCAGCTTATGCTTCTCGACCTCATCGTAATTTATACGAATCACTACACCTGTTTGAGCAATCTTCTCAATACCGCTTTCAGTCAGGCGATACGACTCTCCCATTAACCGGCGAACCAGCATTCGAAAGCCGAGATATAGCCCTCCGGCAGTAGTAAGTGCTAAAACCACAATTATTATAATTACCAATGTTGTATTGTCGAAAATACTTTCCTTGGATTGCATGTCTGATAAATAAACTCCAACGCCGACAGCAACTATCATCATAGGAATTAGCGACAGCGCCATTGACTTCGCCGTTCTTTTTGCATTCTTTTCAGTGAACCTGTATTCTTTCATAAGCGTTTTTTTGTAATGGGAAGTATTGAACGATTTTATGCTGTCTCAAAAAGCCTGTAAAGCCCGTCTTTCTTATCTTTCAAGTGCAAACTTTAAAAAATGAATAACCTCAACTTTACGCTGGTGCAAATTAACGAATTTTTAATGGAAGTCAAAAAAAACAGATGAATTTGACGTGGAGTGATTTTTTCGGACAAACAGTGCCACTCAAGAAATAGATCTATAAAGGGGTGGTCAATTTAAAACGGCGGCGGGTGGTCAATTTGCATCGGCGCGAGCTGTTTTATTTAGCGTTTTTTCCTGTGAACCTGCCCGACGATGAAGACGATTTCAATTTCAATGAGCGCTTTTCGGAAGCTTTTCGCTTTCAGCTCACAAAGGAAGGATGGGGAATTTTAAGATCGCAAATTGCGACCTTAGACGATGATGGCCGTGGAAAACATCGCAAATATTTGCCCTATGTTTTATAAAGAGCAGGGCTTATCCATGCTTTAGGCAGTACTGCACAGCGAAACGGCTGCAAAGGCAAGCATAAATGTTCTATAGAATTGAAGTCACAAAGCACCTATCGGTTTTTTTGAATGTAAACGCTAGCTTCTGTTTTTCTTAAAATTCTCGGCCTGCTCAAAAATCTCAACATATACTTCGTCTCGCTCTACCGGCGGATATCCAAATTCGTCAAGTAAAAGAATCAGGCCGACTTTCAAAGCCGATTTTATATCATCGCGCTTATTCCAATCAGGAAATTTTGCTTGTCCATCCACTAATTCTTTGACGGCTTTGGCCAATTCAATCATTTTATCATCAGGATATTTGAAGTCATACTTTAGGCAGAGTTCTTTCAGAATATCGTAAAATGCTTTTTCTTCAAAGTCAATTCCAAGTGCGTCGCCTGCTGAAAATTCCTTGTGAACTTCCCAAATTAAATCAGTCAATGCATTTGCCATTTCCTCATACACTTCGCTTCGCAGAATGTCATTTGCTTCGCGGTTGTTATAGCGATCAACAAGGGCTTGCATCTTCTTTGTAAAATCAATTCCCTTTACCCGGTTCACTTTTCTTATTTCACCAATCACTTTTGCAAGCAGCTGTTGCAGCAGTTTTATCTTGGTATTCGGCAGTTTGATTTTATCAATTTTAGCCAGATAATCTTCATCAAAAATGTCTTGCTCAGATTCATTTTCGTCACCGAGTTTGAATATTTCTTCAACTCCGTCACTCTGCAAAGCCTCTTTTATCATTTCCCTCACTCTTGCATTCATTTGCGCTGTGTCTGGCGCATTGCCCTTGGTGAGTTTGAAAACAATCGACCGGACAGCCAGATAAAAATGCGTGTAATCTCTTTCCGGTTGCGTCAGATGCTCACTCCCGGCACAAATATCATAGGCAGCTTTTAGCCGCTTTACAAATCCCATAAAGCGGTTTTCAAAGTCTTTCGTCTGCTGAACAAACTCAGCAGCCAGATTCAACGTGTTTAGCTGTTGAATCGTTGTGCCTTTGAAGTATTTCGAGCTGTCAAATGTGTGAAAAATCTTAGCCAAAAGATCTAAATGATTTCTCACAATGATTAATGATTCTGCAATATCTTCAAAATTTTCCTCGTCGCCTTTGTTGTACTTAGCCAAAGCGAGATTCATTTGTTTTTTGATTCCGATGTAATCCACCACCAGCCCTTTGTTTTTTCCTTCATACCTGCGGTTTACACGCGAAATGGTCTGAATCAGATTGTGTTGCTGAATGGGTTTGTCAATGTAGATGCTATCCAGAAACGGCACATCAAAGCCTGTGAGCCACATATCGACAACAATCGCAATTTTGAAATTCGATTTTTCGTTTTTAAACTGCCGGTCCAGTTCTTTACGATTTTCTTTAGTGCCCAACAAATCGTAGAGTTCTTTCGGATCATCCTGTCCCCGGGTCATAATCATTTTTATGCGTTCAATCGGCTTCAACTCTCTGCGATCTTTGTCGGTGAGTTCCACCCCTTCTTCAGCTGCACGAATCTCATTCCATTCAGGTTTTATGGCAATGATATTTTTATACAATTCATATGCTATTTCACGATTGCTGCAAACAAACATGGCTTTGCCCCTGACGGTTGAACCTTCGGCAACCCTGTTGCAGTAGTGGTTTACGAAATCTTCTGCAACAGCTTTCAATCGTTTCGGATCGCCAAGGATAGCGTACATGTTTGCCGATTCTTCTTTGCTTTGCTCTATTTGGTATTCATTTGCTCCTGCTGCAGCGGCTTCTTCGTAGTACTGTTCAATCTTTTCCAATTCTCCGTTTTTCAATGCTACTTTGGCGGCGCGGCCTTCATACACAATTCTTACGGTGATTTCATCTTTCACCGATTCAGTCATCGTGTATGCATCGACTACTTTTCCAAAAACGTCAAGCGTTGCATCAATTGGAGTGCCCGTAAAACCTACAAAAGTGGCGTTTGGCAAAGAATCGTGTAAGTATTTTGCGAAGCCGAAAGTCTTCGTTACTCCTTTGTCAGTCACCTTAACTTTCTGATCAAGATTTACCTGACTGCGGTGTGCTTCGTCCGAAATGCAAATTATGTTTGTTCGGTCGGTAAGCAATTCCGTATCCTCGGTAAACTTGTGAATCGTGGTTAAAAACACACCACCGCTTTGTCTGCCTTGTAATAATTCTCTCAGATTTGCTCTGCTTTCCACGCTTACAATGGCATTGTCTCCAACAAAGTTTTTAGCATTGGTAAATTGTCCCGAAAGTTGATCATCCAAATCGGTACGATCAGTTATCATCACAATGGTCGGACTTTCGAAATATTCGCTTTTCATCAACAGACGGGCAAGATAAAGCATAGTGAAACTCTTACCGCAACCGGTGGCACCAAAATAAGTTCCTCCTTTTCCATTCCCTTCTGGCTTTTGGGCATTCTTAATGTTGTCGTATAAAGCTCTTGCAGCATAGTATTGCGGATAGCGACAAACTATTTTCTCGCTTTTCCTGGAACTGTCAGGTATGTAAATAAAGTTGCGGATAATATCGCGCAAACGGTCTTTGTGAAACATCCCCTGAATCAATGTGTACATGCTGTTTATACCGTCCACATCTTTTGCTAATCCGGCAACCCTGCGCCACGCATAATAAAACTCATACGGCGCAAAGAAAGATCCCGCCTTATTATTCACACCATCGCTGATAACACAAAATGCATTGTATTTAAAAAGTTCGGGAATATCTCTGCGATACCGAATCGTCAATTGCTTGTATGCATCATGTATGGTTGACTCCTCGCGTATGGCGCTTTTGAATTCAAACACCACGAGCGGCAATCCATTCACATAAACAATACCGTCTGGTATGCGTTTTTCATTGCCGTGTATTTCCAGCTGATTGACGAATTTGTAAATGTTTGTATCGGGTGGATACGGCGTTTCGGGCTCGGCTGCAATGGTGATAAGAGCTTCGGCTTCGGGTTGCCGGTGCTTGTTCAGTCCTGCGTAATTGATGAGCTGAATATAAATGTCTTTCTGATTGCGGTCTTCTCTTTTCAGAATAAATCCATCCGAAAGCATCCGCATAAAAGCACGGTTGCTGTCGTACAGATCGCTGGCCGGAAGCCGCTTCAGCTGCAGTACGATCGTTCTGGCTTCGGTCTCTGTAAGTTCTTCTTTCGCGTACTCCGAAAGCAAAAAGCGCATCAAGTCTTCTTCTATCAGCACTTCGCCGGGTGCTTTCGATATTTTATCGCCGTGCAAATGCTCGTAGCCCTCTTCGTGCAAGAGCTCGACAAATGATTGTTCCAAACTGGCTTCGGTGAATTTCATTTAAAGTTCAATTATTATTCTCCAGTATCCTCTGGTTCCACCAATTCTTTCTATTATCCCTTTCTCTTTAAGTATATCCAAATGACCCTGGGCGGCAGAAACATTAATGTCAAGCTTTTCGGCAAGTTTTCTTTTAGTCAGTTTATTATCTTCCGTAATCAGCTTTAAAATCTCTCTTTGCCTGTCTGTTAAGCTTCCTATTGGACCACCTATTGGACCACCTATTGGACCACCTATTGGACCACCTATTGGACCACCTTCAACAGTAGCACCATGAACATTACCGGTCGCTGGAAAAGTCATGCGTAGAAAATTAGCAGTAAACTTGAAACATTCACGTCCGTAGCTTTCCAGGATTCTGGGAATGCCTGAACCCAGCTGTTCAACCAACTCAAGATCTTTGAATACCCGCATCAATTCCTTATTGCGTGGAACGGAGATACCCTCAAAAAACTCTTCCAAGCTAATACTATCCGGCAGACTGCCTGCAGATGTAATTTCTATCCTATCCGCAAAAATCTCGAATTTTGGAGGTACTTCATTGGTATAATCGTTATGCACAATAGCGTTAATAATCGCTTCACGCATGGCAACCGGATTCCACAAACGGGAGTCTTCTCTCTCTTTGGATGTAATCTTTGCCCGGGTTTTGTTTTCCAGTTCGATTTTATCAAGCACCTGCTTGGTGGCTTTAATCAACGAGCAATAGCCATACTCATTGTTTTCGATCAATTCAACCCTGTTCAGCCCCTTGTATTTGGCGACTTTAATGGATAAACCATTGGTGTCTGATAAAAGGTAGGCGACATAATTAAGATCGCCATCGGCATTGAGCAACTCCAGATTGGTAGTAAATCTGGCGTTTAGCTTTAACCCTCTTTCTTCGTAATAAATTTTTAGCTGCTCAAAATGCAGGTCCTGTCTGTTCGATTTGATTTTGCTGATGGAATTGCGTGTACGTTTAGCAAACAACTCATCAATTATTCTTTGAGGCATTGGTTCCGAAGCGCTACCGATGCGGATAAAGCAACCTTTTTCGGTCATGCCGAATTTTTTCAAAAAATAGGGCTTTTCACTTCCACTGAGTACAATGATTTTTATTATATCAACACCCTCTTTTTGTTCACACACCACATCAAACAAGCCCATGCAAGAGGGCGAAATATTATGTTTCAACCTGTCTTTTATCTTCAGTTGGTCTCCATCGGCATCTTTAACTCCAACAGCCTTGCCTTGCTTATCAATGCCTATGTAAACAAAGCCACCCCCACGACAATTCAGGAAAGCAATCACCTCTTTTTCCAGGCCATCAGTAAGCTCTCTTTTAAATTCTATTCTGTTTGA
This sequence comes from Bacteroidetes bacterium GWF2_43_63, assembly GCA_001769275.1. Classification (NCBI taxonomy): domain Bacteria; kingdom Pseudomonadati; phylum Bacteroidota; species Bacteroidetes bacterium GWF2_43_63. The sequence continues at coordinate 54,782 of MEOQ01000038.1, forward strand.
TTCGGATGTCATTGCTTAATTATTTTTCGTCGGAGAATTTTATTTTTAACCCTTGTTATTATAGCAATAGACGTTTTCCAGATTCGAATAAAACTAACTCATTGTATTTTAGTGTATTATTATTCATTTCCGAATTCCAGTTAAATAAAAATCGATTTGTCCTTGCAATATTCATTTCTCAAAATTAATTAAAATATCCCAATAGTTATATGACGGGTTTTTAGGTAATGATACTGCAGAATTGCAGGGTGAATCCTGCCTGTCTGAATAATGTTTTGTCTTCGTGCAATCTCATACAATATTCCATTTTTCAGCAGTGGTCAATGCTTTGGAAGCGCCGGCCAGTTTGTATTTTGTTATCGGATTCAAAGACTTGAAAAGCTGATCCGTTGCTGCACCTTTTTTCAATTGCTCCAGCAAAGCTCCTAATAAAGCCCGCGTTGCAGGTGGATACTTTAATGCCAGACGAACCAGTGTGCTGATTTCTTTGTCAGAAAATTTCCTTATGATGGCTAAAAACCGCTTGCAGGATGCTTCTGTACTGGCATCGGGTATTTTTTTGATATAGCGGATGGCATCCAGTAATTGCAGTAAGGGGATATTCTCTTTGGTAATGGTGTTTTTTTGCTTTACAAATGCAATCGTGTAGCGTTCTCTTTTAAAACCGGGACGAACCTGATTTTTCCCAATCTGAATGGTGTTGCTCACCTGAGTGGTTAATCCCAATTGGTTGTATATGCTGTAACCGGTCAGATAGCCCGTCGGCTTGCCGTTTTCCTCCAGCAGGTCTTTCACCACTTGTTTCTGATCGGGCAGCAGATTGCCGAATGGCGTGGTCTCCGGTTTATAATAGCGCCCTTTCGACAGCTTGACAATTTTGCCCGATTGCGCCATCCGGTTCAATGCTTTTATAACCGCTTCCTTTTGATTAACCTCAGTATCAAAATCAGCATAGGTGAAAACATAGCCTTTAGGCAGTCGTTCTATCTTACCACTAATATAATCAGTAACATTCATAGCATTGTCATTGTGATTATCATCTGGGACATGTCCAGTTTATTCGTTAATTTACTGGACAAATATACAGCTATTTTCATTACCATCAATCTCATCATTACTATTTCTGTTACCCGGTAGTAAATCATCATCTCCAATTACATCACCGTCCATTACAAAGGCCATTGCATTGATATATACCCAATCTATTTGTCAAGTTTTTCGCGCAGAAAACTTGACATATCTTCTCACATATTAACCCGGCAAACGCCTTTTCCAACTTTTCTTCTGTGAATTTCATTTGGTGGATGCTTATATGTATCATTTCCCTAAAAACTGTTTTTCCCAACTGCTGATATCTGTATTTGGATAAATAAATTTTATTGCAGCATGGGTTATTTCAGCAAAATCTTCATGTATTTTTCGAACAACAAAATCTGCAAGATTCTCAAGTTCATCTTCTGAAATATCATAACATTTGCAAAGTAAATGCATGTATTTTCCTATCTGCGGCCCCCATTTTTTATCTTTCACCTGTGGATGATTTATTAGCATTGTTTGTAGCTCAGAAGCATGTTTTACATCCTTCTCATTCAACTCCAGGATTATCGTAAATGCCAATTTCCCTTCAAGCAAATCTTTAGTAAGAATGGTTAAATACGTATCAAGCTTATTCTTTCCATCCCAAAGATTGCGCCATCCCATTGAATTGCCATATGTTTGCCAACCAATGTTGCCCGCAATTATTTCCAATTGATTATCAATAAACCTATGTGCATGGTCCATTGTAGCATTCGCTTGCAAAACCTTCTCTGCATTCTGAAAATAGAATTTCACTGATTCATTCATTTTATACTCTTTCGTTAATAACTCAATTGTGGCAATGAAATCGGTAATGTAAACGCGGTATTTTTCGGACAAAACTTCTGGGTTAAAGCGTGTCTCAATCAGTTTTATCCACTCTAAGTGTGTAATATTAATGAATTTCCCTTTAACTGGTTCCGGAATCGAATGCGGGTGCAATGTGAGTAAAACTCCAACCTTTTGCGATTCACTCTGCTTAATAAACCGCCAGTAATCCATCAAATCGTTGAAAAGACAGTGGTATATTTTGTTTTCTACAACAATAAAATTGTCGCTTGTTTGATCGCTTATTACAATATCAATGCGCCCTTGTCCAGTATTTACTTCTGTTTGAGCAAAAGCTTGTCTGAGACTAAGTGATTTGCCACTTTTTTTATCAACCAATTCAAGCAGAGTATCTAGAAACAAATTCCTTACTTCATCATTGCCCGAATTTATAAAATGCGCATATATGGCGCTGTTAATATTCTCGTGGTGCTGCTTGCCAATGATTTCGAGAAATCCAACTGTTTCTTTTGAAACTGGAATCTTATGTTCTGAAAAAAAGTCATTTAATTGTTGTATGTCCATGTCTATTATCAATCAATTCTTTCTTTAATCATGTCCTCCTTTGAAACCTGATTCATTAATCCCTTCAGCTTTCCCTTCGAAACGGAGTAGTAGGAGTTATTGTATGGCTTCAGTTTGTGTTTTACAATGTAATTATCATACGCTACACGTCCCGGACCATTATAAACCTCATGCAATTCCCCGTGCTCATCAATCAATACAGCCAGAAAATAATCCGGGATTTTTTCTTCGCCATACGGAAATTGAAAGTACCCTTTGAAAGAAGCCTTTATCTGCACCTTTCTTCCGCTAGCTATTTCCACACCATCATACACTTCTGAATTCTCCGGATACAGCTCCAATCCATACTTTTCCGCAGCCAGCACCTCCCCAATATCGCCCACCAGTTTACCATCTAGGGTGAATTGCTTGTTCCATCTACGGTGTTTTTCCCTGAGTTGTTGGGTGATTTTGTAGAGTTGTTTGATTTGGTGCATGGGTGGTTTATATTTTTTCTTTGGGGAATTTTTTCTAAAATTATTTCTCTGGTTTTACTTTTAGTTTTGGGGTGGTTGATTGTGGCTTCTTTTCAGGTTCTGAAATCTTAACTAATAAGGGCATTGGAAAATCAACTCCAACTAATAACGCCTCTCCTTCTCCCAGTATAGGCAAGAAAGACAATGCACTTCTGTTTGCAGAAGATGCAGCACTTTCAATTGATTTTCTATCAAGCTCATTTATTAAACGGTGAACAATGAAAGTTCCCATTTGGCTTAATGTTCCAGTAGGAATATCTCTTGGCATTTGCGTAGCAAGGCAAAGAAACATTCCATATTTCCTACACTCTTTTGCAATCAAATCAAAAGCATCTAATGTTTGACTTTCAAAAAATTCGTCTTTGATGTTTTTATTCAAAAACTGGTGTGCTTCATCTACAACAAGAATCAGAGGGTCGGTCCTAAATTTATTGTGTCTTGCAAGGTTTAATAAAAATGATGCAAGTGCATTGGCTGTGATTTCTTTTACAGAAAATGAAGATGGAATATTTTCAAAACTGATTCTTAAAATTTGTTCATCGTTCTGTTCAATGAATTTTTCTATTTTTTCAACTATTGAAGAGCATCCAGTAGGTGCACCTTGAAAGCCTAATAGTTTATTAAATATTTCCGTATTAATCAAATCAGCAATTCTTCCAATGAGTGAGGTTTGGTAATCATAAGTTTTAGCATCATAGCCACCCCACTTTTTAGGGTCTTGCAGTTTGTCTGTATAACCTGATGGATAAACACATTCCTCTTTAATTTGCTCAATCAAATGTAATATATCAAAATTGCAAGTATTGTCTTCTATTTCCTTTGTGTTCGATTGATAGAATGTGTAATATTTACCCTTCTCTTTTTCTGCTTTTTGCTTTGTGTTAGAAGTATAACTTGCATTTTCTGATTTAGCAATTCTAACCATTTTCAAAGAACGTATTGCTTCAAGCAAAACAGGCCTTTGTGATTGTCCAGTTGGTCTTAGCAGAAAAAACAAATCAGGTATTGATAAATTCTGATACGGGAAATATGCATCAGTTCCTAATGTTAAGGAGTTTGAAGTAAGTTTAGAATACTCGCCTGTGGCATCAATTAGAATTAATTTATTATTTGTTTTTGAAATAACCTCCTCCACTAATTTTGCAACTGTCCAGCTTTTTCCTCCGCCAGTTGTTCCAACAATAGCACAGTGCCGCCCGAAAATAGAATTAATTGAAACTTTACATTTAGCATAATTTGAAGTCAGGTTACCTAAATCAGCATAAACATTTTCTAAGTCGCCATTCTTTTTGCCAAATTCCCTTACATAGATTTCAATTTGCTCATCAGAACATGAATACACTTTAGCACCAATTGTTGGGTACTTGGAAACAGTCTTTTCAGTTTTTTCGGGTTCAAATACACTAAAACTTAAAAGCAGTTCTGCTTTGCCAGACGGATGGAATGCAGTTTCATCATGTTGAATTGCTTTTTCACTTATTGTTTTTCTTTCACCATCCGGCAATTCAATTTCAATTATTCGTGCAAGGAACCCAAATTCAGCACCTTCTATAACAATAAAATTTCCAACATTACCCCCGGCAAAAAAAACACCTTTATGACTGAATTTTTCCAACAGGTTAGAAGAAGGAAAATGCACCTTTACATATTGGGGCGAAACCTCATTGATGTAACCCAAAAAATAATTATGATTAAAGGGATTCATTTCCTGTTTCTTTATTTGGTTCTATGTATGTGTTATTTGATGGGTGTTTTTTTGTGAAGTCACGGAATGTGTCAAAAACAATATTTACATTTCGTTTTACTTGCTTCTTGCTTTCATCAACGAAAAATGATTTCATACAAGCAGTTTCAATTCCTCCTGAGCCATTGTAGTTTACAATCAGTAATTGAAAACTTGGATTTTGTTCAACTGCCTCAATAATTACATTTTGAATGTGTTTATCTTGAAAACCAAAACCAATTACAATCAACAACGTGTTTTCTTTTCGTAATGCTTGTTGAAACCTTGACATCATTTCAAAATACGGTTGTTCGTAAGAACTCTCATACTTTTCGCTTGCAGGGTAAATGATTAATGGTTTTGTAGGATTGTCTTTCTGAACAATATTTTCATTTTCGTCTTTAAACCAATTTAATGAGCCATGTAATTTGTATAAATGAAACACTTTAGACACAAAACTTTCTTCTTGTTTAATTCTTGTTTTTTCTCGATTTACAATATCAAGGTCAAAGTATCTTCCTGAAAATTTTCTCGGTTGTGTAAATGAAAATCCGTCAATAACGACAAAGCCACTTTCATTAGCAGCAGTTTCGAAAAGCAAATCATAATTGGTTGTAAATAGTTGAACTCTTGGGTCGCTTGGCTTTCTTGCAATTATTTTGTTTAGAAAATCTTTATGTGGTGCCTGTGGTTGCAATTTCAATTTACATGCTTCTGCAATTTTTGATTCAAGTTTTTCTCGTAAAACAACTTCATCTTTTTTTATTACACCAGTTAACTTTTCAAATAAAATTAAATGAGATAACAATCCTTCAATGTCTTTTTTTATATAAAAAGGTTTTGTTTTAAAGTCCATAATTGAATCTGCAAAAGCATCAATTTCAGTATTGCAATAATCCCAAAGCCCTTCTCTTGTTTTGCCACTTGTATCTTGTGCCCCATTGTCCATTGAGGTACCTGCGGCTGTTAATACAACCACATTCTTGATATGTCTTTTCAGAAAGGAGTCATAAAATGATTTTTGTTTCTCAATGCAAAATTCTTTGGCTGATAGTTTAGGTTCTGTTTTATTCTCAACTGCTTTGTCATTCACAAAACAATCTGCTGTTGTATAGGACAAAGAAAATTCGCTTTGAAGCAAAATATATTTCGGGGTTTCTTCATCCACTTCGGGTTCATCTGTTTCTTTTTTCATTATACTATTGTTGCAAGTTTAGAGAGTAATAATTCTTTCAGCTCCGTTAGCTTCTGGTTTTCTTGGTTTTTTAATTCAATGAGTTTCGACAATTCAATTGTTCCTTGATGAAACTGATATTCAATTAGTCTATTAGGAATTAGAATACTGATTTTTTTTAATTCAGACAGCTTAATTCCAAAAACAGTAGTTCCAGAGGAACGTCCTTCTAAATCTTGTTTAGCATGTCGCGAATTAAGCCACATATACAAAAACCACCCAGATATTTTTTCTTTCTTCGTTCTTAAAGCAAAAAGCCTTTGACTCAATGCATAGTCTGGATTCACTGCTATATAAAATGTTTCACCTAGCGGTGCTTCAGATGTTAATAACACATCATCGGCTTCAAGTTTAGGGTTCATCCATTTATTGAATTCCTTAGAATTAACATAGGGTATTGTATCGTATTTCACAATTTTACCATTACTAATATTCATTGCAGAAATAACAGGATACATAAATTCACAACTAAATGGTTGCAAATTCATTGTTGATTTGCTTTTTCCTCTCTTAGAAATAAAATCTTTTACCACATTTCCAAAGCAATCAACTTCCCACCCCCTCGGAATATTCCCAAGTTCCGATTCAACCATTTCCCCACCACTACTTTTATAAGGTTTTCCGTTTTCATCAGGAAATTCATAATCCACAAACCATTGTTTATAAATCGTCTGCGCAGTTTCCTCCAGTTTTTGTATCAGCTGTTTGTTAAGGTTTATGCGGTTTTGAATGGTGTTGTATTCGGCTACTGTTTCGCGCTGCTGGTCAATTGGGGGAACGGGAAGCTGCATGTTTTCAAAATCCTCCCATTCCAGGCTGCCTCTGACACCGCCAATGGCGTTAAAACATGCCTCGCGGTCAAACTCTGAACGTTCAAACCACATCATTAAATATTCGGGTAAAAGCACATTTTTGTCTTTTACCTCAAATACCGGATATGCCTGTGAAATAATGGCTTCATCAAGTTCTTTCAGCAGGGCTACGGGCATCTTTTTATCGCGCCTAACCTGCATGGTGCTGCAGGCAAATTGGTTTTTTCGAATGATTTTGTAGTTCTCCATGTCTGTTCCAATAATGTTTGCAACAGATGGAATGAATTGTTTTGAAATACTTAATCCGAGAAGTTGGTTTATGTGCAAACCTTTGTTGCGCTCATCAACAAGCTGAATAAAATCACCGATACGTTTATAATTCGATTTCATAAGCGCATCCTCAAATTATCGATCATTTCTTTATCCACTATTTTGGAAAAAGCAAACCATTTCTTTCCCAAATCCTTGAGCGAAGCTCCAATGTGAAACAACTCCGAATCATCGATAAGCAGGAAGCGATCGTGGGCATCATGAAAGAGCGATATTTCTATGGCCGGATATTGGGCGTTGTGTTTTTCAAGGTCCAGCCTGAGTTGTTTGCTGATGTTTTTTGTGTAAATACAGACCGATACTCCCTTGTTTCTTTTTTCCAGCAAAACCAAAACGGAATCATCGACGTAATTATCAATTAAAGTAATCGATTTTTTTGCAGAGCGGATGATGTCGGCAACAAATGTGTAGGCATCAAAGATCTGCCCGTTGAAGAAAACACCTTGCGGGGGAATAGCGCCGGTATTTACCTGTAAATCTATTCTGTCGATTCTTTCAGTGAGTGCAAATACGTGATCCTCTATTCTGTTCATGCGGTTATTTATGGAATAACCTTTCAGCAAATAGTCTTTCAGAATGCTGTTTGCCCAAATGCGGAATTGTGTACCTCTGATTGAATTTACCCTATATCCAACAGAGATGATGACATCTAAATTATAGTGCTTAATGTTGTAACTTTTCCCATCAGTGGCAGTTGTTCGGAAATTCCGAACAACTGACATTTCGTCCAGTTCGCCCGATAAAAATATGTTTTTGATGTGTTCGCTTATATTGGCTTTGCTGCTGTCAAACAACTTTACAATTTGCTGCTGCGAAAGCCAGATTGTTTCGTCGGCGATATTCACCTCGATTTTTATCAAAGAATCATTTACCTGATAAATGACAATTTCATTTTTCGAGTTCATAACCCAGCTCTTTAAAAACCTTTAATAAATCTAACTTCGATTGTTGCTCAGCTTTCAGCAATACAGCCAATTCGCTTTGCAGTGCTCTCATCTTTTCGTCAAAATCTATAGTCTCGTCGCGGTTTACAAATTCAATGTATTTGCTCGGAACCAGCGAGAAATCTTTTTTCACCACTTCGTCAAACGAAGCGGAATAGCAGAACTCCGGAATGTTTTCAATTTCCCCGGATTGCCATAGGTGATAAGTCCCTGTGATTTTCAAAATATCGTCTTCGGAAAACTGAGTGTATTTTTTCTCAAACGGGATACCCATCTGCCGGAGATCCATAAACAGAATTTCTGTTGAACGGTCGCGGTAGCTGCGGATTTCATCACCAATTTGTTTGGTATGTGCTTTTTTGTTTTTGTTGATTATCCACAGTGTAACGCTGATATTGGTGGTATAAAACATGTCCTGAGGCAACACCAGAATGGCTTCCACCAGATTGTTTTCAATCAGCTTGCGGCGTATTTTGTATTCCTCGCCGCCGCCGCTCAGAGCGCCGTTTGCCAGAATAAAGCCCGCAACGCCGTCTTCGCTGAGTTTGCTCACCATATTCAGAATCCAGGCATAGTTGGCATTGCTTTTTGGCGGCACATCGTAGCCACGCCAGCGGGGATCGTCAATCAACTCGTTTTCGGCCCGCCAGTCTTTCTGGTTAAAAGGTGGGTTGGCCATAATGTAATCGGCTTTCAGATCTTTGTGCTGGTCGTCGCCAAAAGTGTCGGCTGCTTTTTCGCCCAGGTTGCCACTGATGCCGCGTATGGCCAGGTTCATCTTTGCCAGTTTGTAGGTGGTGTTGGTGTATTCCTGTCCGTAAATGGAAATTTCTTTTTTGTTGCCGTGGTGCGCTTCAATAAACTTTATTGATTGAACAAACATGCCGCCCGAACCGCAGGCCGGGTCATAGATAATGCCCTTGTAGGGCTCAATCATTTCGGCAATCAGGTTTACAATGCTTTTGGGTGTGTAAAATTCGCCTTTGCCCTTACCCTCGGCCAGTGCAAATTTCGAAAGGAAATATTCATACACTTTTCCCACGACATCCTGCTTTGGATCTTTGGTAGTATCAATGTCGTTTATTGTATCGAGCAACGAAGCCAGTTTGGTTACATCGAGTCCCAGACGCGAAAAATAATTGTCGGGCAAGGCACCTTTCAGCGCCTTGTTGTTTTTTTCAATGGTATGCAGCGCAGTATCAATGAGCAAAGCAATGTCGTTTTGTTTCGATTTTTTGATCAGATAACTCCATCGGCTGGTTTCTTCGAGAAAAAAGACATTGCTCATATTGTAGAAATCGGCAATCTCAATATATTTTTCTTTGCCTTCGGCAATCAGCCTGGCGCGGTGTTCTTCGAATTTGTCGCTGGCGAACTTCAGAAAGATCAATCCCAACACCACATGCTTGTATTCGGCCGGCTCCACACTACCGCGCAACTTATTGGCCGCGTCCCACAGTGTAACTTCAATTGCTTTGTCTTTGATTTGTTTTGTCATGATTTATTTTACGCCGCTTTTATTATTACAATGATTTCAATGCCGCCAAGAAGTGCTGCCATTTTTATGTTTTCTGAATCTTGCACTGCCAATTCATGACTTTCTTCATTTCTGAACTGATGCAGGATGCAAGCGGCATTATACAACTTATCGTTAAACAAACACATCTCTTTTGCATGCTCAATTAAAGGTTTCAAGGTTATTCTTTTGAGTTTAGCAAAACGTGGTTCTGTTTGATATTTTTCTTTAAGAAGGTTTTCAATAATTTTCGCAAGATCTCTGATTGCTTTAATGTCCTTCCCGTTCTGAATCTGATCAAGCACATCTTTCAACTCTGACGAAACCTTCGGGTGAGTCGATTTAAAGTGAGATATTAAATTTTCGATTTGATTTTTAACTTCCGGTGTAAGTCCTTTATTTTGATTTATACTTTCTTTCAATAATTTAAACTTGTCTTCGCCGAGGTCACGATTCTCTTCACGGAGTTTCTTGTTTTGATTTCTTTCAGAAAACAATAATAAAGCAAAAATTGCTGCCACAATTGCCAATGTACCAATAATGAATTCTTTGCTTTTCATATTATTAAAATACGTTTCAGGATGCCAATTTAACAATTCTTTTCATTTCCGACTCAAAATTAAGAAAGTTTTATAATTAACAGGTGCTTTTCATCGCAGTAATAAATGATTGTTGTTGATTTCAACCAGCAATAGTCAGAATACCAATTCCGGACTAAGTACCGACGCAAAAACTTCTGTAATGCTTTTTTCGGGCTGGACGTGATGGTAATTTGGAGGTGTGGAATATTCCGGCCCAAACGGCGCCACCCCTAATCACAAAAATTGATGACTTTTTAATCGGAATATTTCAGAAAAGAGACCTGACATTCCGGCAGAAACGGCGCCACTTTCAAATCACCGTAACATTGTAAAACAGTTGACAATCTGACTGTTTCGGAGCATTGGGTGCCACCCATTTCGGAGCAAACAGCGCCACCCCTCTAACCGTTCTATTCTTTTATCAACGAAGGGTGATCAATTTGGCCGGCGTTTGCAATAATCAAATATTCCCTAACTTTGAGTAAAATCATTTTTGAAATGGTTGAAAACCTGATTGACCGTGGTGTTATTGTGGCAGCAATATGCGGGGCTACAGTTGCATTGGCAAATTCGGGGATTTTAGATAGTCGAAAGCATACGAGTTATGGTAAAGGATTTCTGGAAATGATGTGTCCTGAATATAAAGGGCAGGATAATTATATCGACTGTCCGGCAGTGTGCGACGGCAATCTGATAACTGCTTCCGGATTGGCACCACAGGAGTTTACATATGAAATTCTGAAGAGACCCGAAGTAATGAAGGAAGAAACAGTCGCGGCCTGGGACAAGTTGTATAGCACGTAAGAGTTAAGGCACTTCTATGAACTTATGGAGTCCATGAAGTAAAAGCGAACGCCGTCATGGCAACTGACTGCAGGCCAGAAATTCCACACCCGTCCCGAATTCTGATTGAATTCAAAGCTGACTTCGACGTAACTTACATAGTTCAATAGTTCCTCTCACTGTTTTCAAAGCCACACAAGGCATTCCTTTAAGAGCTGGGGTGTTTTTTTCTATTTTACACGTCTCCTGTTCTTGCGTAAACGCAGAGTCTGCTTTGTAAACGCCTATATATTAATGCCATATAAATTATTTTCAAAAGAATACGAAGAACATATAATCTACATATACGCATTTACTATATTTGTGTTATCGATATAAGACGAAAGTAACGATCCAAAGAATTAAGCCACTGTAACGATTGCATGAAATTTTTGCTGGATATATCCGGAAAAGAAGATAAGAAAAAAATGCCGCACAAACACACGAATGTGGCACCCATTCCCTTTTCAGCATCACATCTCTTTTATCATGTCAACACACTCGCTACAGTGAAAATAAAGTGGTAATTTTTAAGGCTTTTTGATTGGTTGTGATAAAAAAACAAACGCACATGAAACCATTATTAGCAATTATGATATCAATTTTCACTGGACAAACCTTAACTGCTCAGAATCCCATTGATGCTAAAGAATTGTTTGTTTATGAAAGCGGAACGCAAAACGCGAAAACCATTGTATTTCTGCATGGTTCAGGGTCGTGTAGTAATATGTGGCTAAAACACATTGCAGCACTCGATAGCTCGTTTCATTGTATTGCACCAGACTTGCCCGGTCATGGCAGAAGCAATCACATTGAATGGTCTGATATGGACAAAGTAGCTGATGAAATAGCAGAGTTGATAAAAGCCAAAAGTAATGGAAAAGTACATGTGGTGGGTTTGTCTCTGGGAGGCAGTTTAATCTATAAACTATTGGAAAAATATCCCGACCTGATAGACAAGGCTATTATTGATGGAGCCAGCGCTGTACCCATAAAAGGAGCATCATTTGTCATATTCGGGGTTAATATTACATCGCCCTTTTTGAAAACGAATATGATGATTAAAATAATGGCTAACAGTCTTGGAATACCTGATGAAGAATTCGAATCATTTAAAGGAGACATCCGAATGGTTTCCCGTAAATCTTTTCGCAAAGCCATGTCGCAAGCCAATCGCCAGAAAATTGACGTGGAAAATTGTACATTCAGTAGCCCGACTTTTTTTGTTTCTGGGGAATCAGAATCGGAAAACATGCATAACTCACATCAGATTTTGTCAAAGAAAATACCAAATAGTGAATGCGCTTACTATCCTGCAAAAGGTCACGCCTGGATGGTTAGCGATGTACAAACGCATATTCAACTGTTGAAATACTGGTTTTTGAACGATTCCTTTCCAACCAAATTAAAATCTTTTTAAAATGCAGAACAAAAAGACAATTTCGGTCCTCGTCATTTTAATTTCCATTTTTGCAATAATCGCCTCTCTTGCCGGAATTCTTTCAGAAGGCGGTAATGGCGAATATATTTTTAAATCAATTCACGGTCAAGCTGTGACTATTTATGGTAAAGGCTTGTATCAGCACATGTCGTCCGATGTTGCAATTCAGGGTATTGCCCAGGATTATGTAACCCTGCTGTTAGCAATCCCATTTTTACTGTTTTCACTTTATCGTTCTCGACTGGGTTTGCTGAGCGGAAAATTTTTGTTGGCCGGAGTATTAAACTATATTTTCCTGACCTATCTTTTTTACATGAATATGGCCATGTATAATTCCATGTTTTTAGTGTATGTAACACTCACGGGATTGTCTTTTTTCGGGCTGGTGCTGACATTGATTTCAATCGATACAAAGGAGCTTCCATTCAGATTCAACAAAAGTACTCCGGTGAAATTCATTGGTGGTTTTTTGATTTTTAATGCCATCAGTATTGCGATGTTGTGGTTAGGTGTTATTGTTCCCCCTTTACTTGATAGGTCAATTGTGCCAGCAACTGTTCAGCATTATACTACATTGACTGTTCAGGCTTTTGATTTATCCTTGTTTTTGCCAATTTCATTTGTTGCGGGTTTTTTGCTTATCAAAAAAAATAAATTCGGTTTTCTCATAGCGCCTGTTTATCTTATTTTCCTTTCGCTGTTAATGACTGCCCTGATTGCCAAAATTATTGCAATGGCTATGGCTGGTGTGAATGTTTTCCCTGCCATTATTATTATACCCTGTATTGCCATCGTAGCAATTGTTTGTGGGGTTATTCTTGTTAAAAACATTAGTAAAAAAGTATAATATGGAAAATGAAAAACTATTTCAGGATAGCAATCCGAATTATGCAAGATTTGGTTGGTACGTTTCAATCATTACTACAATTCTCACGGTAATTACGTTTGGAATTGCCATGGCTACACCTCCATTATCAGGTCCTTTTTGCACAGGCTCGTGTTTTGAATATCCTTTTACAGATATTGCCAGCCGTTTCCCAAGAGATTATTACTGGATGTTTCCTGCCATTATTTTATCAATTTCTTATTTGATTATGATGATTACAATATATCACACAATACCCGGGAATAAAAAATTATTCGGGTTAATGAGTGTTGTATTTGCAATAATGGCATCGCTAATCTTAATCGTCGATTATTTTATTCAGGTGTCTGTAATTCAACCATCCATTTTGTCAGGAGAATACGATGGAATATCACTGCTAACACAGTTTAATCCACATGGAATTTTTATTGTGCTGGAAGAGATCGGATTTCTATTCATGATTATTTCATTTTTTGTCTTATTCCCGGTTTTTAGCGGAGCAAGCTCTCTTGAAAAAGGCATAAAGTGGATTGTAATTATTGGGTTGTTGTTAGCGATAGTTTCATTCACTCTGGTTTTAATCATGCATGGGATCCAAAGAGAATATCGTTTTGAAATTATCATTATTTCAATAACGTGGTTAGAACTGATTCTGTTTAGTTTTTTGCTTTCAAGGTTTTTTAAGACAAAATATTCCGCTGCCGATAACAAAAAACCATAATACTCAGCAACAATCTGTTTTTTAATAGTATAAAAAATATTTATGCTTTTTAAACGTAGTAAATAGAATTTGAATAGACGCATTTACTATATTTGCGTTGAGACTGCGGGAAGTTTGGTGCAAAACCAAAAAAAGAATATGATTGTGTAATTTAAAAATTTACTGGTATGAAATTGCCATTTACAACTGAGCAGTTTTTCAATGTAATTGAGAAGTACAATTTGACAATGTTCCCGTTTCAACTGATTATTTTTATGATGGGAATTGGATGTTTATTTTTACTCCACTCAAAATTATCAGCGAAAGACAAGTTAATAGGAATCTGTCTTGGTACATTATGGATATGGATAGGAGTAGCATATCACCTTGCCTTTTTTACAGTAATAAACAAAGCAGCATACTTATTTGGAGTACTCTTTATCCTTCAGGGATTATTTATTTTGCTAAGTACGTTCGGCAAGAATAGACTCATTTTCAAATTCACACTACAGACTAAAGACTATTTGGGATATTTTTTCATCTTGTATGGTTTAATTGTTTATCCAATAATCAGCTATTTTGTTGAAGGTTCAATAGAAAGAACCATAGTGATGGGTTTACCCTGTCCTTCAACTATATTTACTTTTGGATTTTTTATTCTTGCGGGTAATAAATTTACCAGGTATTTATTGATTATTCCCTCTTTATGGGCAATTGTGGGTTTGAGTGCCGCAATAAACATTGGAGTATTCCAAGATGTAATGATAATAATCGCAGCAATAACCGCTGATATCATATTGATTCTACGGAAGAAAGAATAAAGTGAAAGCCACTATGCGGTATGGCCAACAAGGGTTTCAACGGCATGCGAAGGGTTGTAACCCACATCAATACTTCATCTCGGTTGATGGGAATAACGCTTCTTAACATCTAATTGGTCATACCTCGAACCGATACCAAAATACAAAATAGCACCTTGGTCTATTACCAGGGTGCTTTTATTATTTTGCGCCATGCATGGGAAAATCTATATTCGGCAACCACCTCTTTTGCGTTCAGTAACAACCTGTATTACAAATTGATGTAAAATAAGTAATTTTTTAGACGCGTTAAATGAGGTTTTTTTTAATGCATTTGCTATATTTGTGTTGGGTCTGCAAATTGTAATGGCGAGCAATAAAAACCGTCAGCATAAAACTATCATGTGACGCATGACATTCATCTGGGTGCTTGAATTTTTGACTTTTAAATACATTTTCAATTATGAAAAATAACGACCCCACTCAACATTCTGACACCGACAGACAATGGAAAAACATTTATTTTCTGGGCGGCATAATGACTTTGCTTGCTTTAGCCGGTATTCTTCTTGATGTATTTATTGGCAATGTGACTGGTGGCGACTTGACAGCTCTTCCCGGAACAGCAATTGGCAGATTTGAACAATTTCAAAGCAATGTGTTTCTCGGACTCTATAATCTTGACTTTTTAAACATCGTAAATCAAATTATTTTAATACCCGTTTACATAGCACTTTTTGCAGTTCACAGAAACACAAATGTTGGTTACGCTTTTTTAGCGTTGATTGCATTCCTTTTTGGCTCAGCAATTATGGTTGCCAACAATACCGCCTTACCAATGTTGGAATTGAGTAATAAATATTTTGCGACAAGCATTGAATCGCAAAGGACTTTGTATGCAGCAGCAGGAGAATCAATGCTTGCTCAAGGCGCTCATGGAAGTCCCGGAATATTTCTTGGCTTTTTCATTCCAACCATAGCGAACTTAATATTTTCAATTGTAATGCTGCATGGCCGGGTTTTTAGCAAAATTAATTCCTGGATTGGCATCATTGGAAGCATATTCATGCTGTTATATATTGTATTGATAAACTTTATTTCAGGAGTTGAAAACATGGCTACCGCTATCGCTATGCCCGGAGGACTATTATTAATAACATGGATGATTCTGTTTACCCTAAGGTTGTTTAAGTTAGGCCGAAATGTATGCTCAGATCAGCAACGACTTCAATAATTGAGTTCATTTCACACGCGTCGTTTTGCCATATAAATTGCCTTTTTTGGTGGTGTGATAGACGAAGATCATAATAGGGCCAATTCCGGCCCAATCGGCGCCACCGATTCCGGTCACCCAGCGCCACTCTGGTGATGAATTATACAACAAACTCTACTTTGTTAAAAGAATGGAGCGATGGCAATTCCCAACTCAGACATTGATCAATAAGCCTTGCCGTTGTTAGTTGTTACTTCCCGTATTTACTAATCAAGTCCTTCACTGTTGATGAGATTTGACCATATTCTTCTTTACGAACTCTCCAGTCTAAATGTTTAGAGAAGTAAATTTTCGTGCCAGCAAGCGTTGTTTCTTTTTTATTTCCAATAGAGTCTTTGAGCATTTCTTTTTTAATCGTAAACGATCCGTCATTGTTGTCTTCAAAAGTATAGCCAAGCCAAATGTTAGTGAATTTGCCATCAGCTTGTATTTTAGGATTTAAGCCCCAAAAGTTTGATGCAAAACGGTTGAAAACAAGTATAAGAGATGGCTTTAATTGTTCAACCACATCTTTTGTAATTTCAAGTTGTTGCGCAAGGAATGATTTCCCTTTTTCAGTAGAACAAAACTTCAATAAATCTTTCTGATTGGAATGGCGCTGAACGAGCATGTCAATATATGTTGCTTTTGATGCTAATGGTATTGGTAAAAGGTCGTATCGCTTTTTATAAAAAGAGTCTTTCTCAACAACCTCATGAAAATTAAAACCATATGGTTCAAATGGATCTTTGCCGCCTTCATTTTCTTGATTTTCTCTGAAAGACGGATTTAATCCACAGATCAGAATTTTTGCAGAGCTATTAACTTCTGAATAAACATAGTTTCGTTTAAGGATTTTATTCAATTCCGGGTCCTCCATTTTCCCTTTATACTTTTCAAATAAGTCCTGGATTTTGTTCAGATACTTTTCTTCAAATGTGTTCATAGTTGGATATTTATGCAATTAAACTAAAATATTATTCGGGTAGTATATCTTTTTCTGTTTTCTCCATATTCATCACCATTTTGGGCATCTGAGGCAATACGCTTGCGGAAGATTGATTTGCGACTGATTCGCATTTACGCAGAAGATGATTGCGGTAAGAAAAATCGGCGGAATTGTTATTGGCCTGTGCGGCCAGATGCGGAAAACGGGTGTTAAGCAGTTGCAGAATCTGGCTCCGGTCAATGCTCGCGTTCTCGTTCAAGAACGAAGCAAGAACAAGCATCAGCGCCTGATTTTCGTTGATGATTTTCAATGCTTTTGAATGCGATTATGCAGAAAAGACCTGATTTCTTCGAACGACGGGTGACGGCCTCCACCTATTTTTTGCATTAGTAACAGCCAGCGATGTAAAGTTCCTTGATAAGACATGAATAAGTGCATTAATTCTGTAAATGTATAAAATGAACTAATGCGCACTACAATTGCATTATACATTCAGTTTTTGCAATATGTAGTTGTATTTGGACAGTGCTATTCACGAATATTTGAAATATGTCAAGTTTATTGCGCGAAAAACTTGACAACTTGTTTTAGTGCGATACAAGTCCAGTGTCCCGAACAAATAATTAAGTAATTTCCGCCCTGATAGTAATATTGTCGCATTTATATGCTATATTTGCGACGAAATATTCAAAATATAGTCATGTTAAGCACTGAAGAATTGATACTTACGAAAATTAAAAAAGCGAAGAGGGGTACGCTGTTTTTTACCGAAGATTTTTTGTCTTTTGGTGGAGCTAAAACTGTTGCCAAAGCTCTGGAGCGATTGGTCGGACAGGAAGTTATTTCCCGCGTGGCGCGTGGCATTTATGCCCGATTGGAAAGCGACCCGATACTCGGAACAGTAACGCCAGGCACCGAAGCCATTGCAGAAGCCATCAGGCGAAGAGATAAAAGCCGGATTATTATAACGGGAGCTGCAGCGTTGAATGCGTTGGGCCTCTCAACGCAGGTTCCGATGAATGTTGTTTATCTTACTGACGGCGCAGCGAGAAGAATTTCCTTTGGCAGACGAAAAATTATTTTTAAAAAGACTGCCCCCAGGAATCTGGCTGCAATTGGAAAAATAAGCAGTGTGGTGATTCAGGCTCTTAAAGAAATCGGAAAGGGCAATGTCACCGAATCGGAGATAAATGTCATCCTAAAGCATTTGGGAAAAGAAGACCCTTATCGACTGGAACACGATATAAAGCTGGCTCCTGAATGGATCCGGATAATTATGCGGAAAGCTATAAAGAAAACACAATCATGAATCCCTGGATAACAATAGCTGACGAAACAAAGAGAAGGGCTTATGCTGAAACAGCAGAAAAGACCGGTCTATCAGCGTTTGCAGCAGAAAAGGACTGGTGGGTGGTGCAAACTTTGTCTGTTGTTTTCGGGATGGATGTGTCAGCACACCTCGTCTTTAAAGGCGGCACTTCACTTAGCAAGGGATGGGGAATTATTGACCGGTTTTCTGAAGATGTTGATTTAGCTCTGGATCGGGCATTTCTCGGCTTTGATGGAGAGTTGAGCAAAAAACAACGCAGTAATCTCCGGAAACAAACGGGTTTGTATGTTGATAACGTTTTTTATCCGAAATTGATTGAAAAGTTTGAAATCAAAGGATTTACGGATGTGCGTCTTGAACTGGTGAAGGAAAAGGAAAGCGATCGGGATCGGAAAATAATTATTTATTATCCAAATGTGATTGAAGCGCCCGGCTACTTGCAGCCTGCCGTTCAGATAGAGATCAGTTGTCGTTCTTTACGTGAACCTTTCACCATGAGAAGCATTATTCCGCATCTTGACGATGTGTTTCCTGACGCAAATTTCATCCAGCCCCCAGCCATTATTCCAACCGTTAATCCGGAAAGAACTTTTCTGGAGAAAATCTTTCTATTACATGAAGAATTTCACCGGCCAGTTGAAAAAAGAAGAGTTAATCGACTCAGTCGCCATTTGTACGATGTGGTGAAATTATCTAAAACACGTTTTGCTGAAAATGCGCTTACAGACAGGACTTTGTACGAGACAATTGTAAATCATCGATACCATTTTACAAGAGTGGGCGAAGTGAACTACAATTTACATCAGCCTCAGTCAATAAATCCGATACCTCCTGAGGAGTTGATGCAAGCATGGAAAGACGACTACAATGTAATGATTGAACAAATGATCTATGAAGAAAATCCACCGGTCTTTCGTGAAATAATTTCGGATTTAGAAAAATTGACAAACAAGATCAATTCGCTGGAATGGAGATTTAGTATGGAGTTTCCATTGCCAAAATAATTTCAATTTAACCAGTTGCAGCGCAAATATTCATCTTATAAAAGCTGGAGAAACAAGAATATTTAAAGCATGTATAAAATTACAGTTATAGTGCAACGTGTTTTCCTGTAACAACCTGTTGACATGCAATATCTAATCAAATCTAAGCCATTTGAAAGATGTGCCAACCAATAATCCTCTCAGAAAGAGCTGAAGTTAGTTCTCAGGCCAATGCTTTTCATCATTTGATGATCTTCCAGCAGAATACTTTCCAAAAATCTTGGCCATATCGTCTCCCACTTTATTATCCAGCAGCTTCGCATAAATCTCAGTCATTTTCACGGAGCTGTGCCCAAGCATTTTCGATACGCTTTCGATCGGGATCCCGTTGTTTAGAGCGACTGTCGTTGCAAATGTATGGCGGGGTTAATGGCATAAACTATGGCTATAAAAACTCAAATACGATTGTATTTATAAATGTCACAATTGCCAAAATACTTGTTTTATTGGTGATAGTGACATTTCTTTGTGCTGTTATACAAACTATGGCTATGGGTTTAAAGACAATTGATATTGCCGAAGTTTTTTAAGGTAAGACAACAGTTACCATGGGTGTGCTGGCTGATAACCCTTTTTCGCCGGCATTAACGGACTATGACCAAACGACTTGATGGTTGTCTATTTATTCGGAGTATGAATGTTACCTGAAAATTTCAAGATATATTTTTTCGATATCCCTGACTTCAGTTTCAGTCAGAGCCTCAAATTCTTTTTCCCTTGCTCTTTGCGATAGTTTTCCATTGTTCTGTTCGAGAAACCGCACCAGGGTTGCGATGAGTTTGTCGGGCATTTCGAATTTATTTTCAATGTATCTTTTCAATTCATCATATTGCTGTATATATTTCAGCTCGGCAGGAATGATGTTCTGAATTGTGTCATTTACACAATCATATAGAAATTCCGCAAGCCTTGTTGCGTCAAAATATCTGTAGTAATCTATCGTATCATTCAACACTTCAATATTGTGATCGCTGGTTTCTTTCCATTCAATAAAATCGAGCAGGGGTTGCGAATGGCTTTCCAGTGCTTTGCGATAATCATCTATATGATTCAGAATGGAAGCCGAGACTGGAAAAACAAGCCCTTGTGCGGAGAATTGTTTTCTCATCAATACATGATGAATCAGATAACGATGGATGCGGCCATTTCCATCGACAAACGGATGTATGAAAACAAATCCGAATGCTATTACTGTCGCCGTCAGTACTGCGTCTATTTCATCGTTTAGTAATAATTCATTTGACGCTATAAGCCCGTTAATCAATTGTTTCACATCCTGCCATTTTGCTGAAATGTGGTCGGGAACTGGCTCTCCGGTAATACGGTCATGTTCTCCCACAAATCCGCCCTGTTCCCGGAAACCCAGCTTGATAAAGCGCGCGTTTTCAATAACAGCCTGTTGCAACCGGATCAATTCCTCTTTTGTAAGATCATTATTGCCGGCCTGTCCTATAATTCTTCCCCATCGTGCCGCACGGCTGCTTTTGGGGCTCTCTCCTTCAATACTGAATGACGCTTTGGAATCCTTAAGAAGCAAAAATGCTGCGGTTCGTTGAAGAATGTCTTTGTGTATTTTTTTCAGATACGCTGATTTGCGACCGGAAATATTTTCTTTTATATAGTTTTCCAGTTTTGCTGTTTTCCGGATCAAAGGGCAGAAATCCCTGGTCCCCGGAAGATTGTTGATGATTCTGTGTCTTGGCGATTTTGAGCCAGATGATAAGGCAAACTGAAGTGAATCGTCAACAAGCGGCACATAGTTTTTTATTGTCAGATCATCGATTGGGAGTTCTTTGTGCATCAGCCATTCGTATAGAAACCATATTTTTCTTGAGTACTGACCTGTCGGTTCCTCTTTAAGAATTGCTACAACATCTTTAGCGCTTAGTTTTTCAAAGAGTTTTTTAAAAAATAATAAATGTAGTCCTTCGTATTTAAGAGCAAAAACGAGGTGTCGGTATAATGTGTCTTCGAAAGCTGCGCGTGAAGAAAAAACATTCCATTCCCCGGTACTGTATTGTTTTCGCGTGTTGCATATCAATGACAGTATTGAAGGCATAGGTAATTCCAGCCCAAGGGTGTCTATTATTGCGGCATAGCCTGCTATTACCCCTTGCTCCGGTGCAGTCCGTCCATGAAATACGCCTGCATTTATAGAAAACCTTTTTTTATTCATTGTGCAAGAATTTGAATTTTGCAAATATAGGGATTTTTAGGTATTGGTGTGGAAAAAAAGGTATAATGAGAATAAAAATGGAAAAACAGGTATTATTAAACATGAAAATGGAATAGCAGGTACTATTTTTGAATAATATGGCTAAACCGGTATTTTCATGGAATAACGGGTAGCAGTCTGAAACTTTCAGGAAAATCAGGATTTGATTGAGCTGAAAAGAGATTTTCAAACTTGCCAGGGTTATTTTGCGAAAGACATAACAAAGAGTTTTACCAATATGATATATTGATTTCAGAAAGTCACGTCTGCCTAAAAATCTTTGCACTCTCAGAAACTGCACCCAAGCTTATTCCAACTCACTTTGCAGAATACTTATCAAAAATTCTGGCCATATCATTTCCCACTTTATTATCCAGCAGCTTCGCATAAATTTCGGTCATTTTCACGGAGCTGTGACCAAGCATCTTTGAAACGCTTTCGATTGGAATTCCGTTGTTCAGGGTGACGGTTGTAGCAAATGTATGCCGGGCCATGTGCGTGGTCAGATTTTTAGTAAGGCCGCACAGGTCTGCTATTTCTTTCAGATAGGCATTGAGTTTCTGATTCGACAATACCGGGAAAAGGACATTGTTTTCCTGACAATAGGGATTGCTGCGGTATTTCAGAAGAATCATTCTGGCGGCAGGAAGCAGCGGAACATGTGATGCCATGCCGGTTTTCAGTCGGTGTGTGTGAATCCACAGCTGTCCGTTTTCGCTTTCCGACAGATTTTCCAGTGTAAGCGCTTTCAGGTCGGAGTAGGCGAATCCGGTGTAGCAGGCAAACAGGAAGGTGTCAGCTACCTGCTGCAGACGTTCAACAGAAAATTGTTTGTCGCCGATTTTTTGCAATTCCTGTTCTGTCAGAAATTCTTTTTCAACTTTTTGTATTCTGATTTTGTAATTTACAAACGGATCTGTTTTCATCCAGCCGTTTCCGGCGCAGATTCGGATAATCTTTTTCAGGTTTTTGATATGTTTCATAGCTGAATTTTGCTGGCAGTTCTGCACCGTTTTCAGATACAGATCAAAACCTCTAACGAAGTCTGTATCAATTTTATCAAGCGGTAAATCCGACACGGAATATTTTGATTTAATATAATCCTTCAAATGCTGCAGTGTTGTCTCAAACTTTCTGTACGTTGCTGGAGCATATTCCTTTCCAACCAGTAATTTTAAAGTGCGGTTGTGTTCCTGAACAACGCTCACAATGGTTTTCTCATTGTCGTTTATTCCCAGAAAGGTGTTTTTCAGCCGTTGTGCAGATATTTCAAAACCGGTTTCATACAAATGATTCAGGTGGTTGCTGATTTGCTGAATAATGTAATTCATGTATTTGTTTACATCATCAGCTTCTTTTGTATTTCCCCTGGCTTTGTTTTTCGCAGTATCCCACAGCTGTGGCTGAATGGACCTGAACAGGGCCAGTTCTGCTTTTCCATTACCTACTTTAATTTTAAGGTAGATGGGTGCTTCACCGTTTTTTAGAAGTTTTGTTCTTTTAATGTAGAACAGAAATGAAATGCGTGGTCTGGCGGTCATAATTTCCTCCTTTTTTTAAAGATTAAAGTTACGAAAACCAGTTCCTAAAACAAAATGCAAAATGCTGTAATTCAGCGCATAAAAACCATTCTGGCTGGACTAAATCGAAAGTGCGTTTAGTCCAGCCAGAAGTCCAACTGAAAACGGTATTTTTCGTGGGTTTTTTGCTATTGGCTGTAAAAGAAAAAGTCCCGAAAATCATTGAATTTCAGGACTTTACTTTAGATTGCTCTTTTAAAAAGCGGTCCGGACGGGACTCGAACCCGCGACCCCGTGCGTGACAGGCACGTATTCTAACCAACTGAACTACCGAACCGTTTGTACTTTCCCTTGGTTTTGGGACTGCAAATATAGAAACTTTTTTTTAATTGTGATACGACCAGTGAAAATATTTTAAAAATCCGCTTATTTCCCAATCAGCGACAGCACTCCGTTGATGAATGTCAACGGGTGACAGGGATTGCCCGGGACATATAAATCGACTTTAATACTTTTTCCTGGCGCGGATTTGCAATCCGTGACAGGATCAACGGGTTCTATTACACTTCGGTTCAAGGCCGGACTCTCGGCGAAAATACCGCCTGAAATGGCATCGGTACCGGCCAGAATGCATATTTTGTGGGAGGGGATTGCTTCCCATGTGATTTCGAGCGCGCGGGCCATGTTTTCTGAGATCGGCCCAGTAATAACAATGCCATCTGCATGGCGGGGTGATGCCACAAATTCAATCCCGTAGCGCCCCATGTCGAAGTTCACATTGCCTGCAGCATTCAGTTCCATCTCGCAGGAATTATCGCCTGCAGCCGATACCTGGCGCAGTTTCAACGATTTGCGAAAAAGCTTTTTTATTTCTTTTCTGCGAAGTGCGTCGTTGAATTCGATAGATGTGGTCTGTCCCGGAAAAATCTTCAGCTTTTCAGGGTCGTTGGTGGCAATTTTATAATCGTTTGTAAATTTTATTTTGTCGGGCAGCACAAAATGACATTCTTTACAGAAGACGCATTTGCCAAGGTTCAGACAAAAAGGATTTGTTTCAAACGCCTCTGTAGGACAAAGTTCCACCACCATTTTTTGTTCATCTGAACTAATATCAGCGCTGATTTCGGGGCGACCGCGGAATAATTCTGTCAGCACGGGTTTTTTCAGATCTGGCACAAATTGTTTCCCGTGATGAAGCAGAATGCCCGTTTCGGGAATACCGAAATAAGCGTTCCTGATATTTTTATTTTTCTCGGTTTCTTTTTCCGGAAGAACCGGAAGCTGCAATTCGCGTGAAAATTTCATAATAATTGCTGATTATAAATCGTGGCCACAATAACTCAGGTTGAAACTTTTGTTGCAGACCGGAAAATCGGATATCTCCTGATTTCGCACTGCCAGCGCGAGTCCGGTCCAGTTGTGCAATGAAGGATCTGTGATTTTGTATTTTGAAATATCGCCTTGCGCATCAGTCACAGCCACATGAACGATTTCGCCACGCCATCCTTCCGTCAAGGATATACATACGGAATTCGCAGCCAGAGCCATTTTGTAATCAGGCGCTGCGTTTTTTACATCAACAATCTGGTGCGGATTTGTAATCACATTCTGGCGCGGATTTGCAATCCGTGACAGAATATCTGCAACCACAGTCCTGATTAACTCAATCGACTTTGCAATCTCGCCTCTGCGCATGAGTGCACGCGCCAAAACATCGCCGCCGTGAAAAACCGTTGACTCATATTCAAAATTCCGATAAGCTTGAAATGGATGTGTAGCCCGCACATCGCGCTCGATTCCGCACATTCGTGCAGCCATTCCTGTTAGTCCTGCACGTAACCCTTGCTCATTGGTAACAACTCCGATTCCATCGAAACGAGACAGCGCACCTGGCATGGAATAAAGATGTGCAGCCATTTCATTGAAGCGGCCTTCGACATAATCCAGATTTTTCAGAATCTCTTCCGCAACATCATTTGTCATTGGATAATGGCTTCCGCCTGCGCGAATAAATCCTTTACCCAGTCGATTTCCGCACCAATACTGGGTTGTGTTGATAACAACCGTGCGCAGCGATTCGCAAACAACTTGCCCAAGCTGATAGGCGATGTCGCCACAAAGCGCAGCTGTGTCTCCTAAATGAACAGCAATTCTTTCGAGCTCAAGTGCTACAGCCCGCTCCAGCTGAAGATTCTCAGAAGGTGAAAATCCTGCAAGTTCTTCGATCAGTTGTGCATGGCAAAGTGAATGACCAACAGCCGTGTCACCTGCAATGCTCTCACTCAGTACGGCTTTTTGCAACAGCGATATTTTTGAAACAAACAATGCTTCAACGCCTCGATGCTGGTATCCCAGATGGATTTCGAGGTGATGAACTTTTTCGCCATTACATATAAAACGAAAATGCCCGGGCTCAATAATTCCGGCGTGAACCGGCCCTACGCCTACTTCGTGAAGCTCTTCGCTATCGACATGAAAGAAAGGATAGTCATTCATGCAGTTGCTTTTGTCATAGCGGTCATGCGGCCAGCGCACCGGTTTCAACCATGGATTTCCGGGAAATTGAATACCATGATTTTCGTGCATCTCGCGTTCGAAAATATGAACGGCATTTATTTCTTTGGTCAATGTTTCCAATTGTGCATTCTCGCGCTGACATTCATGCGAATACACCCGGATATTTTTGTTTTCGTCATCGGCAATGGCACAGATGAATTTCCATTTGTCGGCTCCATTCGACAGCGGGAAATACGCTATCATGTGATTATTATTGCTTTTCAGCAATGACGATATTTCCTGCCAGAACTGCACATAATCAATAACAGGCAGCTCTGTAAGCGCGAATACAGAAGGGTTTTGACTTAATATGATATGACTTTCCTTCATGATGTTTTATTTAGGAAGCGCTGTAATACTTGCGTTGATCGCATCTACAAGAAATGGCGGCTGATAAAAACACAGAACAGCAACGATTGCGAGTAATATGAATTGAGGTACTGTTTCAATGGCTTTTACTTTCCCCGGCTCTTCAATTTCGCTCATCGGTTCCGCCGGATCGGAAAAAAGTATATGCAAAATGCGCGTGAGCAAAGCGTAAATCACTGCTGTCAGTAGCAACGCGGTAACAATAAAAGTGATCCAATGTTGCTGCGCAATCAGGGTTTTGAAAATGAGGAATTCGCTGATGAAAATTCCGGATGGTGGAATAGCCAGAATAAAAACAACGCAAAGGAGCAACAGCATTCCGCCGGCAGAATAGTTTTTCATATAATTGCCAACCTGTTTTAATTCATAGGAATGATTCACTTTTTTGAATTGTCCCATGTGAAAAAAGATGGAACTTTTCACGAGCGTGTGAAGCAGAACAAGCAGAATAGCTGCATAATATCCCTGATGCCCGCTACCCATGGCTATGGCTACAAGCCCCATCATTTCCAGGCTTGAATAGGCAAACATCCTTTTTATGTGATAAGCTTTCAGCATGTATCCGGCTGCAATCAGCAATGAAAGAATACCTGTCAGCACCAATGAATGCTGCATGAATGGAAGAATTTCCGTTGAAGAAAATAAAGTAAAAACCCGGAAAATAGCCAGGAATCCGACGTTCATGAGTGTTGTGGAAATGAGTGCACTCACCGGAGCAGGTGCAACGGAATGCGCATCAATAGTGACAGAGTGCATGGGAAACAAACCCATTTTGGTACTGAACCCAACAAGTACAAAAACAAAAGCCACTTTTAAATAGATCGGATTGGCCTGACTTACCAGTACCGAAAACTCATCGAAAGTAAGACTGGCAGCGTCGTAGCGACCATAGATAAAGCCAAGCAGCAACACGCCAACATAAGCAATCGATATACCGACTGAACAGATAAAAACATATTTCCAGGTAGCTTCGAGCGATTGCGCAGTACGGTCGTGATAAATGAGCGCAGCAACCGACAGCGTAGTGGCTTCAACAAATACCCACAGCATGGTCATGGAATTAGACAAATAGGCACCGGTCATAAAAGTCATCAGGGCAATCATCGAAACGTGATAAATATTGTAATGCCTGACCGTTGAATTTTGCGTGTACCGGAATCCATGATAGAAAGTGGGCAATGCTATAAGAGCCAGAACACTGAGAAGCAGCATCCCTTCGTGAGTAAATGTGAAAAAATGAACAGACGACTCATCCAGATGCAGCCAGCCGTAAGCAGTGAGACCAATGATTGAAATGGAGAATAGCAGCGACACCCCTTGCGTAAAGAGTTTGCTTCGCATGATCAAAACCATGATGCCGAAAAACAGCGATAAGGAAAAAAATAAAATGAGTTCCATAGTTTAATCCTTTAATTGTGTAAGGTCGCCTGTATCTGGTTTCAGGCGCATTCCAAAGAATCCCAATATCAGAACACCAACAAAAATATCGAGCAGCATGGCGATGTTTATGAGAGCCGGCATTTCGTTTCCCAAAGCAATGGTAAAAAGAAAAACAGCATTTTCTATAATCAGAAATCCGATAAGGTGGGAGATGATAAGTTTGTGCGTAACAATTATAATCAGACCACTCAAAAGCGCATACAGAGCCACTGTCATAAAGACCCCGTTGATGAATGGGTTCTGAAGTGTGTAGGCAACAATGACTGAAACAATGAGGCTCACCGCGTTGAGGATAAGAATGTAGAAAGAGGATGTTGCTTGCGAATGAACTTTGAAAACCTGTGTTCTGCGAATAATATAGAACAGCATGAATGGAACAATAATTCCTTTAAAAATGAGTGTTTCTGAAACAATCAAAATAAGGTTTCCTGTAGCCATTTCATTCAATTCAAGAAATGCAATGCCAAAAATAAGCAAACCCTGCACGCCCATAAATCGCGCAAACACACGAAAGCGTTGGGCGGCTGAAAGATAAATCAGTGTTGCTGCAAAGGCAACAATCAGAAATTCCATCATAACACAATCATTTTTTCAGTAAGTATAAGAGCCACGACAAAGGCCAGCAGAGCCAGTGATGAGATGGTGAAAAGAAATGCAGGATTCCTTCCGATTTTATTTCGCGCTTTGAACGATTCAATGAATCCGATATAAACAGCCATCAAAACAATCACGAGCGCGAAAAGTCCGAGTTGAAGCGTGATACTCCAGCGGACAGGAATCAGTACATCGAATATCAATGTTGAATACATGGCAAATTTTATCCACGAAGTAATATGAATGAGTGCCTTGTCGAAACCTGAATAATCAAGAATCATTACCTCGTGAACCATGGTGAGTTCGAGATGTGTTTTTGGATCATCAACAGGCAGACGACTGTTTTCGACCTGCATAATCTGCGCAAGAATAATTACGCTGAGAATGCTATAGATAAGAATGTAGGAATTGTTTGGATTGTAAAGTCCAACCAGAATTTCGTTGAAGGATGTGTAACCAGTAAGCATGGCCAGTGTCCCCGTGAGAATAAAAAAAGCCGGTTCGGTGAGCATCGAGTATAAGGCCTCGCGATTGGCCCCCATTCCTTCAAATGCAGAACCGGTGTCAAGCGCAGCCAGAATTAAAAAAAACTTTCCAAGCCCAAGCATATAGGCGAAGAAAACGATATCGCCATTGAATGAAACCAGCGCCGGAAAAGGTCCGAACGGAAGAACCAGAATGGCGCTAATTACTGAAGCCAATCCAACAGCCGGAGCCATTTTGAATATCACACTGGTAGTAGTGCTGATTACATTTCCTTTTTGAAAAAGCAATGCAACATCTTTTATTGGTTGTAACATTCCGGGGCCTTTGCGACCAGCTAAAATGCTTTTTGCTCGAAGAATAATTCCGGGGAAAACGATAGCAGAAGCCAGAATAAACACTATTGTCATCATGATCAGAGTAGATTAAAATAGGTTAAAATGAAAATCAGAATCATGAATGCAAAGGCATACAGAATATAATGTTCGATGCGACCTGTTTGCATGCGAGCCATTTTTTTAAGCCATTCTGCAATGATGCCGGTTGGTTTGTCAATCCATTTTTCCTGAATAACATCATGAGGGGTGGTTTTGAAAGTGGCTGATACTGGGAATAAATCATTCTCCTCTATAATCGGTAATTCTTTTTTCAGGCCAAGAGCGGGTTGTGCGAGTCCCGCAATATTATCGGCGTAGGATGTCGAAGTATATTGTAATGCGGCAGTTGGAGCAGTGTAGCCGCAACCCCAGGTTGGGCCTTTTTCTGTCGGTTTATTTTTCAGATGCATTTTCCGCCAGATTAGAATCAGGATAGTGAGCAAAACAAATATACCTACTACAATGCTGATGTCCTGCAGATTTAAAATATATGGAGCACTGACAATAGATGCGTTGGTTAGATTAAACCATTGCGAGATCATTGAAAACAAAGGAGCCGCGAAGAAAACGGGAGCAAGACCTATGATGAAAATAATAAACGATATTGCGAAAAGCGGCCACAACATTGACTTTGGAGATTCAGTTGCATGATGAACTTTCTCGCTTCGTGCTTCACCAAGAAATATTATTCCCGCTGCCTTTGTAAATGCAAACAGCGCCAGGCCTCCGATGAGCGCCAGTCCAATGATCGAAAATATCAGAATGAGCGTTTCATAAAATGAAGCATTACCCAAACCAGCAAACATCCCGGAATAAATGAGATATTCTGAAATGAAACCATTTAACGGTGGAAGTCCGCAGATGGCTGCTGATCCAATTATAAAGAACATCCCAGTATAAGGCATTTTTTTCATCAGACCACCAAGCTGATTGATATTGCGCGTGTGCGTCGATTTGTAAACAGAACCGGCAGAGAAAAAAAGCATTGATTTGAAAAGCGAATGGTTTAGGGTGTGGAGCAGGGCCCCGCTGAATCCAAGCAAAGTCAGCACCGGATTTTCTGTCGCCAGTCCGATAACCCCGAGTCCGATACCAATGCCGATAATTCCAATGTTTTCAATGCTACTGTATGCAAGCAGTTTTTTAATATCATTTTGAACAATGGCCTGCAGCACGCCCAGAATGCCACTTAACAGAGACACTCCAAGAATTAGCAATCCAATATTCACCAGATCATTCTCTACATACAAGAGTACGCGCAGGATCCCGTAAATTCCCATTTTAATCATTACGCCCGACATGACACCAGACACATGCGAAGGCGCAGCTGGATGCGCTTTTGGTAGCCATGAATGAAAGGGAATAAATCCCGCTTTTATTCCAAAGCCCACAAAGAAAAGCAGAAACAATATGAAATTGGAGTGGACTGAAAAATACGCCCCCAATTCTCTGAATTCATCCACAGAAGAGACTGTGTCTGCAATCAGCATGGCTGCAATCAGAAACAGCAGTCCAACATGCATTTGTATCAGGTAATTGATGCCGGCTTTCAAAACACTGCGTTCTTCGGCATCGAAGATTACAAGAATAAAAGATGATAATGTCATGAGTTCCCACACAATCAGAAATGATAGAAAATCTTGTGCTACAGCAACCATAATCATTGCGAAACCCAGCCATAAATAGGAAAATAAATGCAGTGAAATTTGTATCGGTGTTTTGGTTTCGAAATAAGGTTTAAGGTAACCCTTTGCGTAGATAAGTCCTGCCAGCCAGGTAAAGCTGACAATCAGTATGAAGAATGCTGACAGACCATCAATGAACAGTAGCGGAGCTGTGTTTCGGGGAACATTGAATCCTGAAATGACAAAATCTTTTCCTTGAATAAATACTTCTGCAGCGGGGATGCAGGCGAGTGCTACCGCAGTCAATGCTACAATGAGAGACCAAAGGTGTTTCCAGCGCAGCGGTAGAAAAAACACGCCGGTGCTTGCCAGCATAATAAAACAAAAGATCAGAAAAATATACATGACAAATGTTTTCTATTTTGCCGCAAAATTACCTATATTAAAATCAACAGTGGTTTAAAAATATTTTGGTTATCAACAGGCAACGGTGCATTCTGCTTATCAGTAGTCAGCTTCAGCCGTTAGCTATCTGCGTGTCCGTCCACCACGGCGAATTCGTATTTTTCAGGCTTTCATGTATTATGCTTCAAACCTCCATGCACCATGCACTATGCATTGAGCATTGCGCGTTGAGCTGCACGCCCTATGCCTCATGCCGCATGCTTTCCTCCACGATTGCAAAAAACATTTGCGCACCGATTTCGATCAGCTCATCAGGAAAATCATAATCTGGGTTATGCAGCGCCGGGACGTTGGTTCCGGCCCCCAAACCAAAGAAGGCTCCGGGATATTCGTTTGTTATTAGTCCGAAATCTTCTCCCCACGAAAACGGTTCCGGCTTCTCAATATAATTTAAATTACATTTTTCGGAGGCCATCTTCACGCGTAAAACGGCATCTGCATTATTCTCGCAGGATGAAAATGGTTCAACCCAGTCGAATTTCACATCCAGCCCTTCGGTTTTGCGCACTACATTTTTAACTCCTTTTTCGATTTCCTCTTTTTTCTGTCCGAACAAAGTGTTGTACCATGAACGGAACGTATATCCGATTGTGGCTTCACCTGCAGAAGTACCGAATGCATCCGCACCCATTTTTATTTGTATCGGTGTGCTCATGAAATAATCAGGTCTGCTCTTTTCGGTCTGATTCAGCGTTTCAAAATAACGGATAATGTCAGCAACCGCAGATGCAGGACTGATGCCTTTTTCGGGCTCAGATGCATGACTTGTTTTTCCAATCAGTAAAATCTGCAAACTCTCTACAGCCGCAGTAAAAGGGCCTTTGCGACAAATGATTTGATTTTTTTTAAATCCAGGAATATTATGCAGTGCAAATGCTTCAGAAACATTGTATTTGTCAAGGATTTTTGATTTAATTATCGATCTGGCGCCATTGCCGGTTTCTTCAGCAGCCTGAAATAATAGTAATACGTTGCCTTTTTCAAGCGGGCTCTGCATCAGCATTTCGGCGAAGCGAAGCATTATGGCTGTGTGCCCATCGTGTCCGCAGGCGTGCATGACTCCATCGTTTTCCGATACATGATCGTGTTGCGCAAGTTCCTGTATTGGCAATGCATCGATGTCGCAACGGAACAACAATGCAGGCCCCGCTTGTTTCCCTTCAATCACAGCCAGCACCGATTGTCCGCCTATTGGATGATGAATTGTTTTAATATTCATCTCGCGCAGCTTGTCAATGATTAGTGCAGCTGCATATTGCTCCTGCCCTGATAATTCAGGATGTTTGTGAAGGTTGCGCCTTATTTCAATAAAATTCATAATCGTTGAATCAATAATACAAAGATAATTTTTTTAATCGCATGTTATTTTTCTACTTGTCAGCTATCAGCTTGTCCGCCAGCCGCGGCGTATTCGAATTTCTCAAGCTTTCTGCCTCATGCCCAATTCAGAGTGAGTGAACAGTGTGAGAGCGAAGCAACTCCATACTCCATGCTCTATGCCTCATGCTGCTTGCCGCCTGCCTCTTACCTCTTGCATCTTGCCATATGCCGCCTGCTTTAGTTGATTTTTTCAAAATTAAAGACAAAATGACAAATACAAAAATGACTCTACCCACACTTTCAAATTGCCGAATTTTCAAATAATCATCACATTATAATTTGTTTGGTCAATTCAATGATTATTTGTACTTTTGCACCTCTTTTTGAAAACTAAAAAAAATGGTCCGAATTACTTTACCCGACGGCAGTGTGCGTGAATACGAAAACGCAGTCAACAGCATGGATGTAGCCCTCAGCATCAGCGAGGGGCTTGCCCGTAACGTGCTTTCGGCTAAAGTCAATGACGAAATCTGGGATCTGAACCGGATGATTACTTCGGATGCCCGCGTGAAATTGTTCACCTGGGACAACACCGAAGGCAAAGCCACATTCTGGCACAGCTCTGCTCACCTGATGGCTGAAGCCGTTGAACAGCTGTATCCCGGAACTAAATTTGGCATTGGCCCGGACATCGAAAACGGCTTTTACTACGACATGGATTTCGGCGCCAACAGCATTGTTGAAGCCGATCTCGAAGCCATAGAGAAGAAATTTCTGGAACTTGCCCGTCAGAATCAACCCCTGACACGACGCGATGTTTCCAAAGCCGAGGCCATTGAGCATTTTACAAAAAAAGGCGATCAATACAAGCTTGAACTTATCAACGAACTCGAAGACGGCACAATCTCTTTCTACGAAAGCGGCACCTTCACCGACCTCTGTCGTGGACCGCATCTGCCCGACACTTCGAAGATTAAGGCCGTGAAACTTCTTTCTATTGCTGGTGCCTACTGGCGTGGAGACGAGAAACGCCCGATGATGACTCGTATTTACGGCATTACCTTCCCAAAACAAAAAGAGCTGGATGAATATCTGGTGAAGTTGGAAGAAGCCAAAAAACGAGATCACCGCAAGCTTGGAAAAGAACTTGAGATTTTCATGTTCAGTCAGCGTGTCGGATCAGGATTACCCATCTGGCTTCCGAAAGGCGCGGCACTGCGTGAACGTTTGGAGAATTTTCTCAAGAAAAAACAGAAAGAATACGGTTACCAGCAGGTAATCACCCCGCATATCGGAAATGTAGAGCTGTACAAGACTTCAGGCCATTTTCAGAAATATGGCAAAGATTCATTTCAGCCAATAAAGACCCCAATTGAAGGGGAAGAGTTTATGCTGAAACCGATGAACTGCCCTCATCATTGTGAAATTTATGCGCAGAAGCCGCGCAGCTACAAAGATTTGCCGGTTCGCTATGCTGAATTTGGCACTGTGTATCGCTATGAACAGAGCGGAGAACTGCATGGACTCACTCGTGTACGTAGTTTTACGCAGGATGATGCGCACCTGTTCTGCCGTCCAGATCAGATAAAGGAAGAATTTATCGGAGTTATAGAGATCGTTCTTTATATTTTCAAAACGCTCGGGTTCAACGATTTTACTGCCCAAATTTCACTTCGCGATCCGAACAACAAAGAAAAGTACATTGGTTCTGACGAGAATTGGGAAAAAGCGGAAAAAGCCATTATCGAAGCCACGCAGGAACAAGGGATGGAAACTACGGTTGAACTTGGCGAAGCCGCATTCTACGGTCCTAAACTCGATTTCATGGTTCGTGATGCTCTTGGCCGCAAGTGGCAATTGGGAACCATTCAGGTGGATTACAACTTACCAGAGCGTTTCGAACTTGAATATATTGGTTCCGACAACCAGCGCTATCGCCCGGTGATGATTCACCGTGCACCGTTTGGTTCGATGGAGCGCTTTGTTGCAGTATTGCTTGAGCATAGTGCTGGTAAACTCCCGCTTTGGCTTATTCCCGATCAGGCCATTGTTTTGCCAATCAGCGAGAAATATGAAGAGTATGCGAAAAAAGTCGTAGATTTGCTGGATAAATCAGATGTCCGCTGCCTGATGGATAATCGATCCGAAAAAATCGGAAAGAAAATCAGGGATGCTGAATTGAAGCGAATTCCATATATGCTTATTGTTGGAGAGAAAGAAGAAGAGCAGGGAATGGTGTCAGTTCGCCGTCAGGGTGAGGGCGATTTAGGGCAGCAAACCATTGAACAATTCGCGGATTTTATCCGTGTTGAAACGGACAAAGAACTTAACTAATATAGGAGGTAAAGCTATAGCAACTAACATCCCATTTAAAGGACCATTCCGCCGGAGACCCCCGCAAAGGGAGGAACCGTACAAAGTAAACCAGCTGATAAAAGCACCGATGGTGCGTCTGGTTGGCGAAAACATTGAAACCGGCATCGTGTCTCTGCGTGATGCATTGGCTATTGCCGAAGAACAGGGCCTCGACCTGGTCGAGATTTCACCAACCGCCAACCCACCGGTCTGCAAAGTGGTTGATTATCGAAAATTTCTATACGACAAAAAGAAAAAGGCGAAAGAACAAAAAGCCAATTCCACAAAAATCGTTGTGAAAGAGCTTCGATTGAGTCCCAATACGGATGATCATGATTTCAATTTCAAACTGAAACATGCCATCAATTTCCTTCAGGAAGGTTCAAAAGTAAAAGTGGATGTATTTTTCCGCGGTCGTTCAATTGTGTATAAGGAGCAGGGTGAAATCATCCTGTTGCGTTTCGCGAATGAACTTGCTGAGTACGGAAAAGTCGAATCACTGCCAAAGCTCGAAGGGAAAAGAATGATAATGATTATCGCCCCGAAAAAGTAAAATCTCAACCCAAATAACAAATACGATCATGCCTAAGATGAAAACGAAATCCGCTGCCAAAAAACGCTTCGCGTTTACAGGTACCGGTAAAATCAAAAGAAAGCATGCCTACAAGAGTCACATTCTGACTAAAAAATCAACTAAACGCAAACGTAATCTTACTTACTTTGCCATTGTTGATAAGGCCAATCTCAACTCCGTAAAAGACATGCTTGTCAAGTAAACAAATCGTTTAACCTTGCTGTCAGCATCAAAGATTCCGGAAATGCGGAACGCTGAAGCAACTAAAGAAAGGAAAAAAAATGCCACGTTCAGTAAATCATGTTGCGTCACGTGCACGCAGAAAAAAAATTCTCAAAAGGACCCGGGGTTACTGGGGCCGTAGTAAAAACGTTTGGACCGTAGCGAAAAATCGCTGGGAAAAAGGTCAAGGTTACGCATTCCGCGATCGCAGAGCTAAGAAAAGAAGCTTCCGCGCTCTCTGGATTCAGCGTATTAATGCAGGTGTGCGTCCTCTCGGACTGTCATACTCGCAATTTATCGGTCTGCTCAACAAATCGGAAATTCAGCTCAATCGCAAAACACTTGCAGATCTCGCGCTGAACAGCCCCGAAGCTTTCAAAGCTGTTGTTGAAATGCTGAAAAAATAAAGCTGATTTTTTAAATCAACATATTGAAAACTGTCCATCTCGGGCAGTTTTCTTATTTTTGTCGAATTGCAAATAAATACATGACGGTACAACGACAACAAAAATGGATCTACGCAGCGGCACTGGCCTGCCTCTGGGCTTCTTCCGAAATTATTCTGGGTAGCTTTCTGCACAATCTCAAAGTCCCGATGCGGGGAACCATTCTGGCTTCTATCGCTGTCATCATAATGACGGCCGTTGGCTATCGCTTCAAACTTAAAGGTATTTACTGGCGTGCTGCTTTATTGACGGCAGCTATGAAAACGATGAGCCCGAGTGCAGTTCTGCTTGGCCCTATGATGGCTATAACCATTCAGGGGTTGATGATGGAATTCGTTATTTCAACCGGGGGCACCCGCCGCGTAATGTTTGTTCTTGGTGGGGCCTTATCTATCACCTGGAATTTCGTGCATTTGATTCTGGGTTACTGGCTCTATTACGGCAACGATGTGGTAGCATTGGGCGCTAGTTTGGTACAGTATGCCCAGAAGGAAACCGGCTGGCAGTTTATTACTGGCTGGGGATTGATTGCTGCTTTTGGATCCATTTATTTTACGGCTGGTACTGTTGCTGCGATTATTGGTACAAGTATGCGAAAACCGGACTCTTCTAAAGTCCTGAATATCCCTAGAAAGGAAAAGCAATCAAAACAAACACTAAAAAAACAGCAGGCCGGTGATCAGCCAAGGTCGCTCTACTGGCTGTTTTTGCTTTTTGTTATCGTAGTTTCGATGCTGATGGTTTTATCGTACCTGCCGCTTGAAATAAGCATTTTCGCCTGGCTGGCGGTTATTTCCATGCTGATTATTCGTTATCGAAAGTCTTATCGCAGGCTCGCAAAAGTTGGATTCTGGGTAGTGTTTCTGTTACTTACCGTATTATCGTCTTTGCTGTTGGGTCCTACGATTGAAGAAGGTCTGATGATTGGTTTACGCATGAATCTGCGTGCTATTTTATTTGTGCTGGTGTTATCCGCGCTTAGTTTTGAATTGCGAAATGAAAAGATTGCAAAAGCATTCAATATGCGCAACAAGGGCTTCCTGAGCGTGCTTGAGACTTGCTTCGAAACATTACCGATGGTCATTTCCATTTTACCGCCAGCCAAAGCCATTCTGAAAACACCGCGCGAAAGTTTATCCTTGTTTGTCAACACCATAAATGTCTGGGTTGATTCCATGCAATTCCGGCAGCTGGAGCCGGTTTCGGCAATCATTGTCAGCGGTGATAAGGGCAGTGGGAAAAGCCGCTTACTAAAGAATTTTGTGATACCTGAACTTGAAAGAAAAAATATTAACTACGCAGGAATCCTTATGCAGTATATGTTTCAGAACAATGAGCATGTTGGCTACACTATATCGTTGCTGCCCGGAAACACTGAAATGACGCTTGTGGGGCCGCAAGTCAACGACGCAATACTGAAAGTAGGCAAGTACAGTTTCTCGCGTTCCGCATTCGAAGCAGGGTCTAAGCATATTGAACAAAAGCTCAATGATGTCGATGTGGTCTTTCTCGATGAAAGCGGCTGGCTCGAAACCTACGGTCTGGGCTGGTACGGCATTCTGAAAGAGATGCGTCTGAGCGGTAAGCCAATGATTATAGTCGTGCGTCCCGACCTGAAAGAAGACTTTTTGAAGTTCTGGAATATCACTGAAGTTGCTCTACTGAAGCCGGATTCAGACGACAATGAAGTGCGCAGCGCATTGGAAGCTTTGCTGCTGAGTTTTTAAAGGTATCAATTTGTTGGTGATGTTATTAGTAAACTTTCTCGAGTGGATTTGAAGCACGTGCAGAGCTCGATCATGTTAAAGTTTAAATACCAGATCGCTATTGGTACTGCATCAGAGATATGGGTGGAGTTCCCGGTTTGAGTTTAGTACGTTTTGGAGCAGCGATTTACTCGAAACATCATGCAGCATAGGGCTAAAAGTCCCTCATTTATTATTTTCTGGTGTTTTTCCCAATCCGTCTGAATCCAAAATAAATCAGTCCAATACAAATGATCAGTCCTGCGATGGCCGGAATGACAATGGATTTGCCCGATTCTCCGGCGTTGTAAATGCTCCAGAGTATTTTCCCGGTGGCCATTAAAACAACAACACCCAATCCCATCCAGATGCTGCGTTTCCAGAAAGCCAGACCCAGCGCGGCAAATGAAACTGGTACTGCCAAAATCAGCAAGAGCTTTTTATAGTCCCATGCACCATATAACCATTCTTTTTCGAATTGCAGAAATCCCTGTACTTCGGCGCTGACACTGGCGGGCGCGTTGAACCAAAACATGCTGGTGAATAAGCAAAAAATGGTTATGAATATTCCGCTCCAACTGTGTCGGTACGCAAAAAAACAAAACGGAATCAGAAATAACGGCCGTATGTACCAGCTCCATTGATTATGATGCCGTTCGAAAACCCAGTTGAAAAATGTTTCATTGGTCATCGAAATCACAATGAATGCGATGGTCAGCAATGCAAAAATGATGGCGATTGCTGTGTCGTTGTGTTTCATAAATTTCATACATCTTTTATTTTTTATTCTTCTCTCAATTGTTTAATCAGACGATCCGTTTCTTCCTCCGTAAACTGGCCGCTGATGCTGAGTTTGGGATTAATTACTCCATACGCCTGAAATCAAAAAGACCAATCTGATAAATCATGTATGGCCACATTTCGTTTGTTTTTACACCCGGATACGTTCCAACATTAGAGGTTGATTCGAATTTGCCATCTTCCTTTCTTTGGATTTCGGATGTATAATTCATTGCGTAGATGGTTCTGTTTTTAAACAACAAAACTACATGCATGTTTTCGTCTCTTTCTTTCTCAGTATCGCCATCTGTTGCAAAACAAAAGTAAAAATCAATGGTGCCGGCTTCTCCATCGGTTTTAAACAGACTGTCGTTTTCATGCAGACTGATTGTCTGATCAAATGCTTCATAAGCAATTACAGAGAAGTCGAAATGTGTACTGTCGACCGGATACAATTTTATGGTGAATTTACTACCAATCGGAAATGCAAATCCATTTGCCGGTGGCGAAGGTATTTCCTGAGCCTGGCTGCAAAACTGCATGGCCAAAATTGCAATTAGAATTAGCTTTTTCATGATTTCCGTTTTTTTAATATTTTTTTTGTGTCTCAACCTTCGCTCCTTCAGCAATGTCCAGCATTCCCATTTCACTTTTCAAAACAAAACCGGATATCCACTTCCGTATTGCCTTTAACCATGGCGTACACCGGACAGTATTTGTCTTCGGCCAGGGCAATTACTTTTTTCATGTCGTCGTCGCTTACGTCGGGCGATTGCAGCCGGATGTCGACCACAATGTGTGAAAAGCCCGTCGGATGCTCTTCGCGGCGCGTGCCATTGGATTGAATTTCGCAGCCGCTGATTGTTTTATTCATCCTTCGCAGAAAGGTGAGCACCGCGCTGCCGACACACGAAGAAAGGCTCAGCAACAGGAGCTCAAGCGATGTGTATCCGGCATCATCGCCCAATGGCGCAATATAATCAATGGCCACCGGTGCATTTTCTTCCACCATTCCCTCGAAACGCAGTTTGTCGTTTACCAGTCTGATACTTGATTGAAGCTCTTTTGACTTGTTCATTTTGCGAGAATTGATGTTGTGCCTGAACAAATTTTCTGATAAGGCTAAAGTAAATAAAATTTATTTACTAACCCATTCAAATTCTCGTATGAATACGAACTCAATACACCAAAACCTTCATCTCCATATAATCCATCATCGCATACTTCACGCCTTCGCGGCCGAGACCGCTGTCTTTGATGCCGCCGTAAGGTGCGTGATCGACGCGGAAAGTCGGCACATCGTTGATGATTACACCGCCGACATCCAACGTATTAAATGCATATTTCATATGATCGAGCGAATCGGTGAAAACGCCCGCCTGGAGCCCGAAGCGTGATTCATTCACTTGTTGGATGGCTTGTTTGTAATCGCTGAATTTTTCCAACGTTACCACCGGGCCAAAAATTTCCATGCAGCAAACATTCATTTCCGGTTTTGTATCGATAAGCACTGTTGGCTCAAATGCAGCACCCGCGCGCTTTCCGCCACAGAGAATTTTTGCGCCGTCTTTCACGGCGTCCTGTACCCAGCTCTCCACGCGGATGGCATTGGCTTCGTCAATCATGGACGATATATCGGTATCGGCTGCAAACGGAGAGCCCATCCTGAGTTTCGAAGTTGCTTCAGCAAAGGCTTTGGCAAAAGCTTCAAAAATTTCTTCATGAACAAAAATGCGCTGCGTATGAATGCACACTTGTCCCGCATAGGCGAATGCGCCCGCAAGAACTTTGGGTGCCGCCACATTCAGATCGGCGCTTTTGTCGATCACAACGCCTGCATTACCACCAAGTTCAAGCACCACTTTTTTCTTGTCCGCATCCGATTTCATTTTCCAGCCTACTTCGGGCGAGCCGGTAAAAGTAAGTACGGCAAAGCGCGGATCGGTTACCATCTGATTTCCGCATTCTCGGTCGAGCGGTAACACCGACAGCGCCCCTTTCGGAAGTCCGCTCTCAGCCATCAGTTGCGCCATATACAACATGGACAAAGGCGTGTTGCGCGATGGTTTCAGAATGATGGGGCAACCAGCTGCAATCGCAGGAGCAATCTTATGTATAGCAAGATTCAATGGAAAATTAAAAGGACTGATTCCTGATATAATGCCTGCCGGAAAGTATTTCACAATGGCTTCTTTGCCGCTGCCGGCCTGCGTCCAGTCGATTTTCATGAACTCGCCGGCAACGCGACGGCTTTCTTCTGCGGCCACTTCAAAAGTCTGTATGGCGCGATCGACCTCACCCAATGCCAGTTTTATAGGTTTTGCCGCTTCACCTGCAATGATATTTGCCATTTTCTCCTTGTGTAAACGCAGAACTGAAGCGCTTTTCATGAGTATATCGTGTTTTTCCCACGATGGCATCTCTTTCATTTCTGCACGAACATCTTCCGCCATTTGAATGGCTTTTTCAAGTTCGATTTTTCCGGCCAGAAAAGTCGAGCCAACGATTGAACCATCGAAGGAGCAAGTCACATCGAGTGTTTGTGCGGTCTCGCAGAATTCGCCGCCGATGCAGATGGGGAAGTTCATGGTGAATTGTTTTTGCAAATATAATACTTGATGTGCTAACGTGATAATATGCTGATGTGTTGATTTGATAATGCAGATTTTATGCAGTTCTGCTTTTTTTGCAACCTCTCTGCGTCGCGTAGCGACGTGTTGCGATAGCTATCGCAAGCGTTAAAGAAACTGAGGTCGTCTGAAATAATCTTGCAGATTTTTCGTAAATTGCATATTAATTAAAACACATTGTCATGGAAAACAGAATTCAGAAGAGCGGACCATCAGGTGCAATCTATGGGCTGGGGCTTATTGGCGCTGCCGTTTATTTCATTTCGACCGCAGCCGGTTTCTGGATGGGCGTACTTGGCTTTCTGAAAGCGCTGGTGTGGCCTGCGTTTCTGGTATATGAGGCCTTCAGGTTTTTTGGGTCATAGAAAAGGAAAAATACTTCTTCCGGCCGAAATTTTACCAAAAGTCTTGTCTGTATGACTCCGTTTTAATAAAATACTATTATTGAAAATGTACTACTGTGCAAATTATTTTAAGAGGAAAAATATAACAGTCATTATTGATGATTTCAAGGAATCAGTCCCAGACTGATGCCAGCGTTATCACATGTGTAGACAAACCAAAAGTGTAAACACGGATTAAGAGAAGTTTCAAACAGGCAATCTTTAAGAGAATACAAATATCCATATTTGAGGATGTCTCAAAAAGAAATCAAATGCGGTTTTGAGACATTCTCTTGAATAATATTAATTTCTCAATGACATGTGACTCCTCCGGATCTCGCAAATTAATAGCCTGCAATATTTTTCCTAATAATAAGCACTCCTGACGATTATCGCTTTGAAGAGTGTAATACGGGAATGTTTTAATGAGAAATGAAAATGAAATCATCTGAACCGCAGTTTCCCTTTCTGCGACATATACAGGAAGAGAAAAAAGAAAAGACTCAGAACAAAATAAATACAAATGGCAACTACCGATGTGCGCATGTTTCCTGTGATTGCTTCTATCAACCCAAAGCTGAAAGTTCCGCCAACGGTAGCCAGTTTTTCCATCACATCGTAGAAACTGAAAAACGAGGTGTGATCGGTGGTTTTCGGAAGCATCTTGGAATAGGTCGAACGCGCCAGTGCCTGAGATCCCCCCATAACGAGTCCAATAAAAAATGCCACAATCATAAATCCGAACGCATCGGTAATGAAGAAAGCAGCAACACAAACAAACACCCACCAAAAGACTGTGATAATCAGCGATTGAAAATTGCCGATCTTTCCGGAAAGCCACGCAAAGCCGTGTGCGCCGACCGATCCGACTAGTTGTATCACGAGAACTGTTGCAATCAGCGTTGTCTCATCAAGCCCGATTTCTTTTTCACCGTAGGTGGCGGCCATAAACATTACGGTGAGTGTTCCCATCATCATAAAGAAAAAACCAAACAGAAAAAATGTCAGACTACGCGATTTTAAAATCTGGCGGAAGACTTTCCGGAGTTCGCTGTAACCGTTTGTCAAAACGCGTTTGCTCGC
This sequence comes from Bacteroidetes bacterium GWF2_43_63, assembly GCA_001769275.1. Lineage (NCBI taxonomy): Bacteria > Pseudomonadati > Bacteroidota > Bacteroidetes bacterium GWF2_43_63. The sequence continues at coordinate 97,251 of MEOQ01000038.1, forward strand.
TTTGCCATGTCCGTATGTATATTTCGGTAAACGACGGAAAGTGATTTGTGCAAAGCCGATCCACCATATAAAAACGGTTACAAAAGCAATGCGTGCGGGAAAAGAATCATCTTTAATACCCAATGCATCCTGTCCGAGAATGACAGCCAGATTGAGAATGAGCAATACCACGCCGCCGATGTAGCCCATCGAATAGCCACGGGCGCTGATGCGGTCCTGGTCTTTGGGTTCGGCAATGACTGGCAGAAAGGAATTATAAAACACTATGCTGCCGCCATATCCGATGGTGGCCAATGTAAATGCAATCAGCCCAAGCTCGATGTGTTGCGGATCGAAAAAATACAACAATCCGCAGGAAATGGAGCCAACCCAGGTGAAAAACTTCATATACGATTTTCGCATCCCCGTGTAATCGGCCATGGATGAGAAAAACGGAGAGAGTAAAGCCACAAATAAATAGGCTGCCGAAATCGACCATGAATACGCAACCGTGTTGATGATATTGAATCCGAACACCTGAATCACACTGTCGCCGTTGTGGCTGGTAACACTGTTGAAATATATGGGGAAAATCGCGGAAAGAATGGTGAGCTGAAACACAGAATTGGCCCAGTCGTACATCACCCAACCCCGGATAATTTTCGGGTCACCGACTGCAATGGCAGCGTTTTTTACACGTTTCATGAGTCATGATAATATCATGTAAAAGTAAAATTTATTTTTTCATTTCGTTTTGAAAAATAAATTCTTTTTTGATCTGCCAGTAAAAAGTTTCCGACTCGTTTCTATTCTGCTGACATAAAGCGATATACCTGATTCCCATACACTTTAATGACACCCTTGAATGTGTTGTTTTGACGACAATTAGCATCGCTTTTAATGGAGCCCTCGAATGGTATTTCAAGCGTTCCGGAAGGTTGTAATAAAAAGCGAATCATTTTTTCAGCATCAATTTTTGGAGCATTGGCGTAAAATTGCTTTTTGAAATTTTCTTCGAATTCATCTCTTTCTTTACCTAAAGTTTCAGTCAGACCTGCGTCTGTAACAGCTATTGCCAGGGCCGGATAAAAAAGATATTCGTGTGAAAATTCCGCATCTAACGACAGGCCTTCTGTTACAGTAATTGTGGGATTGTTGTTTGATTTAAAAACGGCCTTCCCTGAAACATTTTTTTCTATGCAACTTACACATGGATCCAACTTAAAAAGGAGTGTGAAGAGCGGCTTTTCAGTTTTTTTCAAAGATTCAGCAAAATTCAGAATAGAGAATCCAACAAATAAAGCCGTTCCTCTTTCGCCTGAAACATCGCGGGTCCAGCTTTCAGTCTGATTGTCGGCAAAGGATACATCATGTGTTTTCATATTTCCCGGCACAATTTCATTGTTGCCCAGGTGGTCTGAATATACATAGGTGGTGCTGATTAACGGATCGACATGATTTATAAATACCTCCGGTTTCTTTAAAAAATTCTCTAAATCGGCCTTATTAAACTGAATAAACAATGGTGATAAAAGATGCAGTGTCCGGTGAAGTGTGTCCTTTGTGTTTGCACAATAAACTGCTTCAACAAATTCTAAATCAACATCTGCGCGAATAGAATACTCTTCGCTTGTTGCACCGATAAAAATTTCATTATCTTCCTGTGCTGTTGACGGAAGATATGCTGTTAGCAGCACGAACAACATTAAATACAGATAGAAAGCTTTCATGTGATTTTTTTACGAATATATAAATTATTTATTAAGTGAAAAAAAGCGAAGAACACAGATTGTATTCTTCGCTTTCCAGCTGTATAACGCACAAGAATTTGTGATATGTGCGCGACAGGCAAATTACATATGATGTTCCACCCAAATCAGCTTCGATGTATCGTAGCCCATACTCTGCGCTTTGTTCACGTATTCAGCACGGATGTGTTCAGGGATTGTTTTTTCTCTGGAAAGGATCCACAAATAGCTTTTATTTTGTCCCGAAATTAATGCGTATTTATAATCCGCATCGAGTGCAATGATGTTGTAACCTGCATAGAAAGGACCAAAGAAAGAAACTTTGAGCATGGCCACATCCGGAGTTTTTACAAATTTTGCTTTGCCGGTGGCTTCGCTCCATTCGTTTGTAACGTAGTTGTAGCCGCGGTTTACAACCTTAATGGTTCCATCTGGATTATTAATGTAATTCGCAGTGGTATTGTTCATGTCTCGCTCAAACCGGAAATCAAACCGGGCAATTTCGTACCATTGGCCGAGATATTTATCGGCATTGAAATTTGTTACGGCTTCAATTCCATTGGGTATCGAGCGGCAGGAAAACAAACTACTAAGCATGACTATAAGGATTATTGAAACTTGAGAACCAAAATGAATTTTCATATTGGATTGATTAAAATTGATCAGTAAAAAATCAACTCTTTTGTAAGAGTGTTAGAATGTATACCTGATTCCAAGGGCTGCTCCCCAACCAAAGCCAGAGTGATCATCGCCGAGAAAATCCCACATGGGCCTTCCGTCGATACTCAGAAGAATGGGAGCGCCATTTTTGTTGAAATCGTATTCCAAACCGATTTGGCCTCCGACGCCAATATTGATGTAGTCACTGTGATCATCCCACGTGTAAAAACCAACAGCTGCGCCAGGTCCAACGTACCAGTTCAGTCCGCCGGTTATGTTCCAGTCCCAGTGATAAATGGCCGCAAGGTAAATGCGGTTGTGATGATCGTTTCCGCCAAATCCGAGGTCGAATTCAAGTCTGTTGGCTTCACCCATGGCATGCTGATAGGAAATCTCACCGCCATTAACATCGCCGTCTCCACCCAATCTAACTCCAAGGGCATGTGGATTTACTTGAGACTGAGCGTAAAAACTCAGACCTGCGATAATGGTCAATAAAATAATTAGCTTTTTCATATTTGTTCGTTTTAGTTGTTCTTATTGAACCCAAAACAGGTTACTAAAGGGATAATTTTTCCCCTTTTATTTTGATTGTAAAGTTACAACTTTACTTATGTTAATGCAAGGTTTGTCAATGATTTTTATCATGACATTGGCAGGAAAATATATTGTTTTTCCATAACATCGAGTTTTACTCCGCGTTTTTTATCAATGTTCCCGGCAAGCAACTGTTTTGATAATTCATTGATGATCTTTCGCTGAATAAGCCGTTTGATCGGGCGCGCACCGAGTTGTGGATCATAGCCTTCAGTTGCCAGTTCATTCAATGCCTCCTCGGTATATTCAAAACGAATTTCCTGACCTTCGAGCATTTTATTCAGTTGTTTCAGCTGAATTATAACGACTTCTTTGATTTCTTCCGGCAGCAATGGTTTGAACATGATGATTTCATCCACACGGTTCAGAAATTCTGGTCGCAGCGTGTGTCTCAGCAAATCAAAAACATCTTCGCGTGTTTTTCTGAATATCTGTGATTCGCTTCCCGGTTGCAAATCTTCATAATTATCCCGTATGATTTCAGCACCAAGATTGCTGGTCATGATGATGATGGTGTTTCTGAAATTGGCCGTGCGTCCTTTGTTGTCGGTCAAACGCCCATCATCGAGCACTTGCAGTAAAATATTGAATACGTCCGGATGTGCTTTTTCAATTTCGTCGAGCAGCACAACACTGTACGGCTTGCGGCGCACAGCTTCGGTCAGCTGGCCGCTTTCATCGTAGCCAACATATCCAGGAGGCGCACCGATGAGCCGTGAAACACTGTGTCGTTCCTGATATTCGCTCATGTCGATGCGTACTAAACTATTTTCATCGTTGAACATGTATTCGGCCAGAGCCCGCGCCAGTTCTGTTTTTCCAACACCTGTTGTTCCCAGAAAAATAAATGAGCCAATGGGTTTCTTTTCATCACTGAGTCCGCTGCGGCTACGACGGATCGCATCGCTTACCGCTTCAATAGCCGCATTCTGACCTACAACCCGCTTGTGTAATTCTTCTTCGAGGTGCAATAGTTTTTCTTTTTCACTTTGCAACATTCGACTCAAGGGAATTCCGGTCCATCGGGAAACTATCTCTGCAATCTGCTCTGAGTCTACTTCTTCGTTGATAAGTGTGTGTCCGGATTTTTTGTTTTGAATCGACTCTTCAAGTTCATGCAAAAGATTTTCTGCTTCTTTTATTTTTCCATAACGAAGCTCTGCAACTTTGCCATAGTCGCCGGAACGCTCTGCCTGCTCAGCTTCGAATTTGTAATCCTCGATCGATTTTTTCGCATGCTGGATTTGATCTACAATTTCTTTTTCTTCTTTCCATTGTGCAGTGAGTACATTGCGAACGTCGCTCAGCTGGCCGATTTCCTTGTTGAGCAGATTGAGTTTTGATTCATCCTTTTCGCGCTTGATTGCCTCGCGTTCAATTTCCAATTGACGTATGCGGCGTTCCAGTTCATCGAGTTCTTCGGGAACAGAATTGATTTCGAGACGCAATTTGCTGGCTGCTTCGTCAATAAGATCAATGGCTTTATCCGGCAGAAAACGATCGGTAATATAGCGGTTTGAAAGTTCAACAGCTGACAAAATGGCTTCATCTTTTATTCTCACCTGATGATGCGTTTCGTAGCGTTCTTTAAGCCCGCGAAGAATGCTCACCGAATCTGCTGGCGATGGCTCATCCACCATAACGACCTGAAATCGTCGTTCCAATGCTTTGTCTTTTTCGAAATATTTCTGATATTCATTCAATGTGGTTGCACCTACTGCACGCAGTTCGCCACGCGCCAGAGCGGGTTTCAAGATGTTGGCTGCATCCATGGCACTTTGATTTGCGCCTGCTCCTACGAGTGTATGAATTTCATCAATGAATAGAATAATCTGTCCTTCGCTGTCGATCACTTCTTTGATCACGCTTTTCAGACGCTCTTCAAACTCGCCCTGAAACTTGGCTCCGGCAATTAAAGATCCCATGTCGAGTGAGAAAATTACTTTATCTTTCAGGTTTTCCGGGATATCGCCTTTGATAATTCTGTGCGCAAGACCTTCTGCTATTGCGGTTTTTCCAACACCGGGCTCGCCAATCAGAATGGGATTGTTTTTTGTGCGCCGCGTTAGAATCTGAAGCAGACGTCTGATTTCTTCATCACGCCCGATCACCGGATCCAGCTTGCCTTTCAGCGCCAGGTCGTTCAAATTTCGAGCGTATCGATTCAGCGCATTGTATTGGTTTTCCGCACCAGCACTGGTCACTTTGCTGCCTTTTCGTAAATCGGCAATGGCGGTTTTTAGGTCTTTTTCTGTAATTCCTGCATCCTTCAGAATTCGTTCGGCAACTCCATCGCTCTCAACCAGCCCCAGCAGAATATGTTCAAGGCTGACAAACTCATCACCCAATTCTTTCTGTTTGGCCATGGCCTGCTGAATAGTTTTCAGTCCTGACGGTGATAAAAATGGTTGTCCGCCTTCCACTTTCGGCCGTGATTCAATTTCTTTATTGGAAAGTTGTTGAATAACTACCGCGTTTGCACCGAGCTTTTTCATTAGATAGGGAGTTACCTGTTGATCTTGCTCAAGCAAAGTGTTTAAAATATGAATATCTTCAATGGCCTGATTTTTATTTTCAAAGGCTTTTTGGAATGCCGATGCAATAATTTCCTGGCTTTTTATGGTGAAAGACTCGAGATTCATAATTATTTTTTTCAGGGGACATCAAAATCCTCTCCATGCCATAAAATCATCGATATAATGACATTTTGGCCGATTCAGAATGGGTTATTTATGTCATGTTTACATTGTCAATATGCCGTTTCAATACATTAATAATTAGATAAAATCCTTTCGAAAATGAGTTTAAAACACAGTAAATCAACTTTATGCATATGAAATCATTTGCATTAAACATTCATTAAACTTTGTCGCTTATAACTCATCCAATATTCAAGTTTGCGAAACTATAAAGTGTGAATAATATGGAAACCAGAAATAAACCAACGCTCGTTCTCGGTGCAAGCCCGAATCCGTCGAGGTATTCCTATCTGGCCACACTGAAACTATCAGAGCACGGACACACCGTTTATCCGATTGGAAATAAAAACGGGAAAATCGGCGATTTTGACATTTTGAAGTCCGGTCATGATCAGCAACAGGTACATACTGTCACGTTGTATCTGGGAGAGAAGCATCAGAAAGAATGGGAAGACTATATTCTTTCGCTGAATCCTGAGCGAATCATTTTTAATCCTGGTGCCGAAAATCAGAGTTTATTTGTGAAAGCGTCGCAAAAAGGAATTTTTTGCATGGAAGCCTGCACCCTGGTTATGCTTGCCAGTGGATCATTTTGATTTTATTTTTTCAGATTTCGGATTGCCATTTCCGGATCAGCGGCTTTGAAAATAGCATTGCCAGCCACTAAAACATCAGCCCCAGCTTCGAAAACGTCGTGTGCATTCTTTTCATTAATTCCACCATCAACTTCAATGAGGCAATTCTGATTCCTTGACCGGCGCAGCAAGTTAAGCGCTTCAATCTTTTTGAGTGTTCCTGAAATGAATTTCTGACCGCCATAGCCGGGATTGACAGACATGAGCAATACGAAATCAAGATCAGAAATCACCTCTTTAAGAACGTCAACACTTGTATGCGGATTCAGCACAACGCCTGCTTTAGCGCCAAATTCTTTTATCTGATGAATGGTCCGGTTCAAATGAATGGCTCCTTCATAGTGGATACTCAGGTACTGTGCGCCAGCTTTTACAAATTGCTCGATATAGCGTTCGGGCTGAGTAATCATCAAATGTACATCGAGCGGTTTTTTAGCAATGGCAGCTACAGCTTCAAGTACCGGAAATCCAAAAGAAATATTCGGCACAAAAACGCCATCCATCACGTCCACATGAATCCAATCGGCTTCGCTGCGGTTGAGCATTTCAATGTCTTTTCCGAGATTCAGAAAATCGGCGGAGAGAATGGATGGAGCAATTTTGGGCGACATAATTTTTTTTACAAAGATAATAAAAAGCAATATGCACGTTTTTTAGACACGGCAGATGTGTCTCATAAAAATAAATCAAAACAGAATTGAACGATCAGGGAGTTTAAAGTGTATTATCTGGTGAATCAAAACCTGAATTATGAAAAAGCTCGTTTTTATTATTGCCGTTTTTATTTTTGGATTTTCATCCATAGCTCAGAAACCTGAAAAAATTGTTTCTTTTGTGATTGAACCTCACGAATGTGACTGGTATCAGACACAGGCGGGATTATGGAGAAAAGAAACAATGAAAAATAAAAAGGATGCATCAGCATGGATGTATTATTACCTTGCCACCAGATATGAGCACACGATGTGCGGAGAGCCACAATATATGCTTGATGAAGAAGACTACAAAGTATTGGGTGATATTTTGAGTGGAATGGCTAAGCATATCCCGCAATCATACGAATACAATTATCTGATGTATTACAACTCCGGATGGGGTAATCCGGAAAACAGCAAATACCTGCTGAAAGCATATGAAATAAACCCTGACCGGAGTGAGATTTATCCCGATCTTATTGTTTACTTCGAAACAAATGGCAAATATGGAGACAGGGATAAAGTGGTTAAGCACCGACAGGAAATATCACCGGCATCGCCCGGAATGATGGCCTGGAACTACAATGCACTGGCGACACTCGAAGAAAATGCAATAGTATTAACCGGCGGAGACAACGACACCTATCAGAAATGGATATTGCAGGTGGTGAACAATATCCGTCCGGATGTGAGAGTAATCAATACCAGTCTAATTATGATTGAGAGTTACCGAAACCGCTTGTTCAGCGAACTTGGCATTGCTCCGTTTACAATAAAAGTTGATTCATCAAACTGGCAGAATTTCAATCAGCTTATTGTTGAACATGTCTGCCACAACAGCGGATCTCATCCGGTTTATATTTGCAATTCCGTTCCCGAGGGACACTATACCTCACTGAAAGACAGCTTGTATCTTGAAGGCCTGGTGTATAAATACAGCCCGGAGCGTTATGACAATATTGCTGTCATCAGAAAAAACTTTGAACAGATAATGCTGTTGGATTATATTACTACTCCGCTGTCGGCTGATGTTTCCCAATCTATTGTTGACAATTCCAATCTCAATTATATTCCGGCATTTATTCAGTTGTATGATCATTACAGGCTTTGCGGCGAATCGGATGAAGCAGGCAAAATGGCTAAACTTCTGCGTCTCCTTGTATCAAGAGCAGGCAATGATGAATATCGGAAATATGTTGAGGATTACCTTAACGAAAAGTAGCATGCCGCAGGGAAAGACTGGAAAATCAATAATGGCCGGTTCCGGCGATAATCAGCTGATGATGCTGGTTGCCGGAGCCGACCATGCTGCATTTACGGAGCTTTACAACCGCTGGGCCGGAAGAATCCGGTATTTTTTTCTTCGTTTGTACGGTTATAATTATGAAACAGCCGATGACCGCACGCAGGATACTTTCCTGAGAGTTCTTGAAAGTGCCCCGAAGTTTGATCCCAATCAACGCTTTTCCCCCTGGCTTTATGCCATTGCTTACAACCTCTATAAAAACGACCTGAGACGCCGCCGGCTGGATATTGAGTTCCGTGAATCAGCGGTTAGGGAAGCGGATGCAGTTATGCCGGTTGCCGAACGAAAGACGGAGATACATTCTTCGGCAAAACTAATCAACAAATATCTCGACAGGCTGGATCCGGAAGTGAAGACCATTTTTATTCTGCGTCATGCCGGGGACCTTTCTGTTCCTGAAATCGCGCGTGCAACCGGATGTCCGGAAGGAACGGTTAAGTCACGATTGTTTTATGCCATGAAAAAAATAACGGAAAATCTGCAACCACACACTATAAACGATTGGTTATGAAAAGCTTTGATATGTTTGAGAATTTTGAAAGTCTACTGATTAGCAAAGATTATGATCAGTTGAATGAAGAAGAGAAAACTTTTGTTCATTCGTTTTGTGATGGTTCGGAAGAGTATTTTACGATGAAGCAGGTCCTGTTGCAAAGCCATTCTTTTGCGGATGAAAGCGAGACCATTACTCCGCCACCTGGTGGAGCCGATCAGGTGTTCGATCGCTTTTTATTGCGAAAAAAAACAGGAAAACGGGTTGCTTTTTACAATCGCAAAACATCGGTATTGTGGGTCGCAGGACTGGCCGCAGCTCTTATTTTTTCGTGGTTGATCCGGTTTCCGGTATATGAGCATAAAGCCGATCCGATGTTCATTCCTGATATCACTCCACGTTTTATAACCGAGGTAAAAACCGACACGGTGATAAAAGAAGTTCCGGTTTACATTCAACCTGAAACCCCGACGGGCACTCATTTACCGGAGTCGTCAAACGAAGTTGTGTCTTATGGCGGAATGGTTTATGTGCAACCGGTCAGCTCGGTGGGCGAAAACAAGGAACAACGTCAGGGTACCAATGCGAGTGAAATGGGCGATCTGGCAAAACTTGCGGTGACGATGAATTGAAATATCAAAAATAAAATTTGTAAATCCACATTGGGTTGTTTACAAAACAACGATTCCACCCACATCCAAAGGCTCTTCATTGCCAATAAAAATCAGCTCTTTATTCTGACTGGCACACATGGTTGAAAGTATTGCTGCGTAGGAGCTGCCGCGCGAACCAGTGTACAGCACTTTGTTTTCGAATTGTCCGATGGTGCCTCCAATAAATCCGTTGGAAGCTCCTGATAGTTTTATTTGTGCGGGCTTTACAAAACGAACAACTTTCTCACGACTCGCCAACTCTTTTTCAATTCCTGCATCGGATGTTATAAACTCGCTTCCAATGCGGGCCAGATTGCAGGCGATATAACCCTGTTTAACTTCAATAATTTCTTTCGATTTCAGCTGCGACATTATCGACTCATCGGTGTACTTGCTCACGACGGCAATTTCATCATCGCAAAAAATATTGTAAAATGCTGTGTCGGGGTAACGAAACCCAACTTTTTGAATTCCGGATTCGAAGGGAATTTGCATTTCATTAAACAGATCAATAATATCCGATGGTGCATTGGGAGCCAGAATCCACTGACCATGAATGTTGGCAATAAAAATATCCGGATGACCACTTATGGCAGGATAGACCATACTACCTGCATCGAAAAATGTGATTTCGCCGTATATATCGAGACGCTCTGCAATTTTAGACGCTCTGTAATCAAGAATAAAATGCATGAAAATCTCCTTTTTTAATGTTTGAATCGGAACGAAAATACAATAAAAATCCTTTTTGTCTGAAATAATTAGCATTGCATCGTTTGGGGCCCAGAGCAGAGTTTATGTCAGACGGGTGAATAGTGAATCCTGAAATGACTGAGTCCTGATGCAGCGTTTTTTCGAATTTGCGTTGCCATATGCGAGCTTGGACATGCTGTCGGAATGCGGGAATCCATGGACCGGCGAGCAGTGACCCATTGTAAAGAAATTCCGAAGGGTGCAACCCAATTTTATAAATTTGAACTCCGGCTTCCAGAAAGAGTTCCAGCACATCGGCCGATTGTTCAATGGCTTCTTCGATGGTGAGCGGAATGTATTCGTTGTTGTTGTAAAGCTGCTCCAGATCTGTGTCGCGGAAGACGAGCAGGGGATAAATCCTTGTTCCTTTTGCTCCGCAGCGAATAATTTCTTTAGCAGTGAAAACCGCTTTGTCGCGTGTGTCGCCGGGCAATCCGATCATCATCTGCATACCAAGGGTGAAGCCATGCGCATTGATTTTTGCCGCTGCTTCATAAACAACCGAGGCGGTGTAACCGCGTCCGGAAAGTCTCAAAACTTCGTCGTCGAGCGATTGAACACCAAGCTCAATAATGCTTACTCTGTAACGTTTCAGTAATGAAATAATGTCATCGGTAATGGCGTCAGGCCTTGTGCTTATGCGAATATTGCGGATAGAATCATTGTTGAGATAAGGTTGAACAATTTTCAGATATTGCTCTTGCAAATCGGCTGACAGCGCCGTAAATGATCCTCCGAAAAACGCCAGTTCAGTAGTGATATCACGACCGATTAATGTTGAAAGATGTTGTTCAATAATGCTTTTCACTTCCTCTGCATCCGGCACCGAATGCTGCCCACTGATGTGTTTCTGATTGCAGAAAACACATTGCTTCGGACATCCGAGTTCCGGCAAAAATATGGGGATGATGGAATGATGTTTCATAATCTAATCAAGAACACTGAACAAGGAACATGGAAGGAAGAAATAGAGGCAGAAGTATATGAAGAGTCTTTAGACTTTATGAACTTATGGTGAACACTGAACACCGAATTTGAAATATTCAGAAACTGCGTAATTCCTTGTTCGATGTTCATGACTCTGTATTTACTTCATCATTCTCACTTCCTTGTTCCTTGTTCATGATTCTGTTATTACTTCGTCATTTTTACTTCCTTGTTCAGTGTTCAAAAACCGGTATTTCCTTCGTCCTTCTACTTCCTTGTTCAGTGTTTATGATTCTAGTAATATCCTTCCCGTTTTCGAATAACCCATTCCGCTGAAACAAGCGCCAGGATGATGAACAGAATCCACTTCCATTCAAGCAGATCGATGTATTTGTTTTCGCGGTAATAGGTGGATTGAATCAGATTATTTTTCTCAAGAAAAACGGAAATATCATTGAGCTTTTCGGGACTAACCATGATACCGCCGGTTTGCTGAGCAATGAGTCTCAAAACATTGAAATCGGCGCGGGTGCTGGCCAGTTCAGGGTTGTAGCTGTCAACTGTAATCCGGCCGCTTTGAGTGTAGGGATATTGTTTGCTTTTTACCTGTGCAGTAAATGAGTACTCGCCGGGTCGCATGCGGCCACAATTGAGCGAATATCCGGAGCCATCAGGCAAGAAAGAGCAAGCATAATTTTTTCCGGTCGAGTCGCGCAGAATCAGATCTATGGGCTCGCTGTTGACGAGTTCGAAATTCTGATTGAACAACTCGGCATTGAAAGTTATTGCTTCAGTTTCGGAATGTGTTGGTTCGTATATCACACGAAACCGGCTCCGGTCGCTGTTTTGACAAAGGAACTGAGCAATACGCGACATGAAAGAATCGAATAATTCGTGCGAATTATTTCTTTGGAAATCGTATATTTTCCAGCGCCAGACGCCTTCTCCAAGCAGGAATGCCCATCGCTGTCCTTCGACCTGACTCATGCAAAGCAGTGGCTGAGACGAAATAACATTTCCGATGCGCTGATAAATGAGAACATCGGTGCCAGCTGAAATACTGTAGTCACCGAATGCCGCGCTGAGTGGTGGCATGGCTTTTACAAAATCTGCTTCCTGTTGCGGAACAGAAAACAAGGAGAAGTTTTCATTAAGTACGCCAAGAACTTCGTTGGGGGCAGCACTGCGCACACGTACGGTAACACCGGCATTCAGTGCATTCAGTGAAGCATAGTTCGTGTTGGCTCCGGTGATCATCCACACAGGAATTCGTGCGGCTTTCGCTTTTTCAATCAACGCGCTGTTGCGTGTACTTGCTGCAGGAATCTGATGCAGAATCAGTAAATCATAATCTGTAATATCGCCTGCATTTGCTTCGCCGGTAACTGCTTTTACCGAATAATTCAGATTCGATTCCAGCGACGTGCGGATGGCTCTGATATCGGGATGTGGTGCTGATGCGACGATAAGCACTTTCTTCACATCATCAGCTACATTGAAATAAAAAACACGCGTATTGTTGGCCGTGTTTTTCTCACCTATTAATACGGAAACTGACACAACAATTTTGTTCAGCCCTTTTTTGTCAGCAAAGCCGCGGATATTGAAAACACGCGAAAACTGGTTGCCCTGAATATCTGAATTGTGATTGTAAATTTCTTTGTCATTGTGCGTGACCTTCACTTGAATGCTTTGCCCTGTAGCTTGCTGAGCAGTTACCGAGAATTCAACCGGAAAGTAATTGTTGTAAATCACATCACGATTTCCGGTCAGTGATGTAATCGCCGCATCGGTATGGGTGCTGGTATCGCCAACAGCAACTGTGAAAACAGGTGTCTGAATCTGTTCTGCAGCGGTCAATGGATTAGATCCGGTATTGTAAATTCCATCGCTGATGAGCACAATTCCCGCTACGTTTTTATTGATATAACGGCTGCGAATTTCATTGAACACATTTCCAATATCGGTCAGATTGCCGCTGTAATCCGCATTTGGTCCGGCAAGTAATGAATCGCTGAAATGATAGCGTGCAATTTCAAGTTCATCTTGCAATCCATTGAGCCATTGGTCAACAATTTCCGGGAGTTTGTTTTTTACAAAATCAGAATCTGCCGATGCTGTCATCGATTTTGAATTGTCGCTGGCAACTATCAGCACAGGGTTGTTGGTGATTTTTACATTCAGCCGTATGAGTGGTTCCAGCAGAAAAAAAGCGAGCAGTGAAACGACAATGAAGCGCAGAATAAACAGAACAGATCTGATTCCCGGGCGCCATTTATTCGACTTTTTGCCAGTGTATAGTACTGCTGCGTATGCAGCACCCAGCGCTATACACAGGACGATCAGCCATAGCGAATATCCGGAAATCAGGCCCATAATAAATTACTGTTGCATAGCACCACAAACGCTGATGACCTGACCAGAAACATAGTCTGCGAGATCAGAGCCAAGGAATACAGCTACATTGGCGACATCTTTTGTTGTTCCGATTCTTTTCAAAGGAATATCATTGATCCACTTGTTGCGGATATCATCCGGCAATTTTGCGGTCATTTCAGTTTCGATAAATCCAGGTGCGATGGCATTGCAATGTATGTTGCGTGAACCAAGTTCCTGTGCAATGCTTTTGGTGAAACCAATGATACCGGCTTTTGACGCGGCGTAGTTGCCCTGACCGGCATTGCCTTCGATTCCAACAACAGAGCTCATGTTGACAATAGAGCCAAAACGCTGTTTCAGCATGACTTTCTGAATGGCTTTGGTCATATTGAACACAGATTTCAGATTGACGGTAAGCACCAGATCCCAGTCCTGTTCAGTCATTCGCATCAGAAGGTTATCGCGGGTAATTCCGGCATTGTTCACCAGAATATCAATCACCGGAAATTCAGCACTTACATCGGCGATTAGTTTTTCGCAATCGGCAAAGATGGAAGCGTTGCTTGCGTACGCCCTGGCTTTGACACCCAGTTTTTCAAGTTCTTCAACAAACTGCTGTGTTTCTTCAGTCACAGTCAGGTCGGTTATAATTACATTTGCACCGTTTTCGGCATAGGTTTGCGCAATGGTTTTTCCGATTCCTCTTGCAGCACCTGTGATGATGGCGGTTTTGCCTTCCAGAAGTTTCATCTTTCTTTTGGTTTTGATTTGAGGTTGCAAAAGTACGATTAAATGTGCTAATATGCTAATGTGTTGATGCACAATGCATAGCGCGCAACGCACAATGCTCAACGCTTGTCAGAACACCCAACATTCTGGCGTCCACCCGACACTGCTTTAAGCAAGAGAGTGGTCCCGGAATCGTTGGGTACCCTGACAGGCTCAGAACAGCTCTTTTCACTTTTATCTTTTTACTATTATCTTTTGCCTTTTTGCTCTCGCTCTGAATTTCTCCAACCTCTCTGCGTCGCTGACTGTGTCACCACGTGAAACGTGGCAAGCTGTTTTACGTGAAAGCGACCTGAGTGCGTTGGAGAATAACAATGCAGCGCAATCTGCGTGACAAACTCCCGCCCTACATTAAGTCGTGTTTAAGAGCGGTCCCGGAATTCCGCCGGTAGGCAGTCTAGCTGTATGGTGTAAGTTGTAGCCGGTCGGACGAAAAATTGTTTCCCCAAGTGTTCGCTTAATTAAATAATTTGTCATATTATTGCAGGAATAAATTCATTAAGATGATAATTTTCAAAATTGAAGAACTTACCCTCTATATGCTCGAACTGAAAAAAGAGAATGTGGAGTTGAGGAAGATGATTGATGAGAAATGATTGGAATTGAGAACTATTAATTGAGAAACTATGAAAACAAAATCAATAAAAAATATTTTCACTCTCGCTCTCATTCTTTTCATTGCTTTTGGTTGTGGCAGATACGAGGATGGGCCGTGTATTAGTTTCAGAAGCGTGCTTGATAGAATTGAAGGAGAGTACGAAGTAGTTTATTTGTCGAAAAATGATATTGACATTACCCAAAACTGGAAAGACAGTTGCGATTGGCATTTTTATTTTGATGATAATGAAAACACTCCCCAAAAAGAACAAATGCTTGATTTTGGTGGAAAATGCTATATAGATGATTCTTTAGTTCAAATAATTGGCGAGGATATGTATACTTTTGATAATAACAAGAAGGAACTGTACTTAGGCCTGTTTGGCTATTACGTTTTTGGTATTAATAGTTATCAGTCTGATTCCATTGGGATGAATCCTTTTATAACAGGTTCCGCAAGATTTTTTGACATCATAAAACTTACTCCAACTGATCTTTGGCTTAAGAAAGTGGAAACAAATGGTGATGAATACATCGTTAAGCTTAAACAAATTTCTGAATTATGAAACAGATATGTATGTCTTAAATAAAGTCTAATGTTGCAATAAAAGTTGCATTAATTCAACAGGATGATAAAACCAACTATTTATGAAGAAGCTTTTGATTAAATCAATATTTATATTGCTGGCCATTGGCTTGCTATTTTCGTGTCAGATTGAGAAGCGGCAGTATGTGAAGGGGTTCTTCGTAAGTAATCCGGCATCGGAGCATAGCTCCCGAAGTGAAAGCAATCAACTTACCGATACTTTTATTGACAATGTAGATACAGTGCAGGGTGCTGATGTTGCAAAAACACAACTGGAAAAAATTTCAGCACCGGATCAGACAAATGATTCTTTGCAGACAGAAAACTTCTCAAAGGAAACAGTGTTTACTAAGAGCATTTCAAATATTGAGTCAGGATTATCGACTGCATTCAAACATTTATTACTCAGAAAAACTTCATTACTTACATCTATTCCGGCTACTTTTGGTGCAAGAAAGTTGCATCCATTGGCAATATGGGCTTTTGTCATGATAGCAACGGGTTTTCTTGCATTAATACTTGGTGTTTATTTTGAAGCTGGTGCTTTAGCATTTGTATTTTTAGGTCTATTAATAGCTGCTTGGGTCTTCTTGCTTATGGCAATAATAAAAACAAAAGAAAATCCGCAGCAGTGGAATGGGTTAATTATTGAGAATTTTATTCTTGTCATGTTGTCTCTTGTTGTTTTTAGTTTTGTGCTGGGAATGGCATTATTAACTTTATAAATAAAAATAAATCTTAAAGCACAAGTTTTACTTGCTTTTCTATTGACCTCGCAATTCGGATCATCTCAAGAACTATTTAATCAAGAGGCTGAAAGATACTGGTATTACAGGGATCGCTTGAAGTATTTTGATATGCCAGGAACAGAGCCTGGACAAAGTTTTTTACTTTTGTCTTTTTGTATTCGCTCAATTACACGCTTCCGGCTTTCCAGAGTCGCGAATTATCCGAAAGAGTCGGTGAGAAATAGCGCTCAGAGCCAGTTCGGCGCATTAATCAACGAAAATGATTTTTGCTGCACTTACAACCCTGTTGTTTTGATTCATTTGCAGAAAATAAATTCCGGCGGGCAGATTATTTCTTGCAACAAAGAAAGATTTACCGAAGAGTTGGTTCATTTGCAGAACCTTGCCCCCAGATGAATTAAACAAAGCAAGGGATGCATTTTGTAAATAAAAATCTGATTTGATGCTGATTTCAGCTACATTGGGATTCGAGAAATGAATTAAATTGGCTTGTGTCGGTTCTTCAATTCCTTCGACAATCAAATTGCATCCGAATTCTGAAATGTAACCGGACTCAAACAGAATCTCTTCTCCTTTTTTTGCACAAACAAGATATCGGTCCGTGAAATCATTAGCGTAGTCACATATAGCATCAATCAGGCCTGAGCTGCTGCCAATTCCTTCAATTATGTATGGATGACAATAAAATGAACCGTAATTGATACAGCTATCAAGGATCCATCGTCTGTGATAATTTCCATCAATCAGAACTGAATCAACGGCATTTACTGTTTTCGGACATGTGAAGTATTTCCCAGCTATTCCTTTTACAGTATCGCCTGGCTGCAAATTATAATCAAGCAGTAAAGAATCGGTGTTCGTTCCGTCGTAAACAAAAAAGGTTTTATCTGCAACCGAATCATCGCGCAGAGCCCCAAGGTAACAAGGTGGCTGACTCTGAGGGCTGGGGTATAGCGGATGAACATTGATGTGAGTGATGTATAAATATGATCTGTAAATTTTCTTGTATTGCTTTGCACTAATGACTGTATCTCCATTTATGTAATAATGGAAATACGAATCCCAGAAATAATAATTTTGAAATGGATTATGAACAAAATAGTCAACTCTCCACATTGATGAATCAGGGAAATAGCGGTAGGTTGCTGATTGTGCATTCCCATTGTTGTATATAAGAATGAAAAATGAAATGATGCAAAGCAGTTTTTTCATCATATTGCTTTTATTCGAAAAATAAAAAATCTAAAACAAAGTTATGTGTTATTTTAATAAAATGCAAAGGAGGCAAGAAAACTTTTTCAAAAGTCCTCAATAAAATCTAAAACAACCGGACTGCTTTTTTATCCTTCAGGATTAGTCCTGACTTGTCCGCCCCTGTTGCCATGTTGAAAAATCGCTATTGAAAATCAGTTAGTTGTGACAAAAAATGATGAAATTTGTCGCACTA
>MEOQ01000039.1 GCA_001769275.1 Bacteroidetes bacterium GWF2_43_63
TAGTGCGACAAATTTCATCATTTTTTGTCACAACTAACTGATTTTCAATAGCGATTTTTCAACATGGCAACAGGGGCGGACAAGTCAGGAGCCCAACACATAGGCGCAGGAGTATTTTGTCAGATCGCCGATTGGATTGGCCAATGCGGTTGTCCGGTTTGACTTCATATTGAAAGTCCACGTGACTATTCCGGGATTTGATGACAACACCGTGTTGTAAGGACTCCCATACGATGCAGTACTTGTGTAGGCAAATACCCAATTGGCAGCATTGGCCGTTCCGCTGACATCGTTGCTCAACTCGATGCAATTGGGGGCTGTGGCTCTGCGGCGTGCGCCGAAATCTCCGCCGCCACGGATCACCGACCATGCACTGGTCCCTATCGCTCCGCTGGTTGTATAGGTATCGCTGGTAACAGAGTTGAAGTCATCTGAAAAAACAACTGTTTGCGCGTTCATGTTTTCTGAAAGCGCAAAAGTCAAAAGCAGCAACGCTGTTATGGCTGTAAAAAGTTTCTTTCCGGATGCAGTTTTAAGTGGCAGGGTAAACAGTTTCTTCATTCTTGAGGCAATTTGGGTAATACAGATTAAAACCAGTGAATTTCTTACGAAAAGCACCGGGACTGAAAGCCCAGATATAACAGATTAAGAAACCATCTCTGGTATTGCGGACAATTTGCCGACGCCCCAAGTCTGCAAACCCTTCTGTCGGAGAAGAAAAGAAATAATCTTTTTACCCTAACACCAGTTTTAACCAGAATTATTCTGATTAACTTTCAAATATAAGGACTCATTAAGCTGAAATCAAGGCAAATTCGCCGAACTCACCTGATTTTACATTTAAAAACCTAAATATAAGGACAAGATAATATTACACAATACATGCACCACCTAAAGTGGGACTCAAATACCGATGTTTGCCATAGCGAAAATCAATAATAAAAAGCCTATAGCATAAGATGAGATACCGGCTTCCACCTGCAAAGCTTGTGGACACGCGGAGACTGGGAACTTCATTAGACTTTTTTTATTGATTTTCGGAATTTTAAACAATTGAGTCATTAGCAGTGTCCGCCAGCTGGCGGCAAGTGTTGAATCTCTTTGCACCCAATACTTCCGGAGCCGCAGTATTCCCAGCTCCGAATCATCAGACGTTAATCCAGAGGGGAAAAATGATCGGCACCATCGGTTAGCCAATCGAGCGAAAATCTTGTAAAATACATTTGGTAAATTTCATATTCTCCAACCTCGTAATAAATTCCGATAGTACCGTCCGGCAGCACGCAGAGCGATGAATAAGCAGATGGTCCTGAATAAATAGTCTTTTTCACCGGCCACGAATTTCCTTCATCGTAGCTCATCAGAACCGATACATTTGTCCGGTTGGCTGCAAATGGAATTGAATGAAGAATTCGGTTTTTCGAAAATTGATTATTTACACAAGTGTATCTAAGAATATCACCGTTGCAAAATGGATCAGTAATTTCATTTTCAACATATGCAACGCCCCAGTTCAAGCCATAATCAGACGATTTATTGAAGCAACGGTAACCCGCATTCCGGATACTCATAAGAATTGTGCTATCGGCAAGCTCCACCATTTTTGCTTCGTCTCCTCCAGCTTTAGCCCGATCGATGCTTACATTCCAGGTGATTCCGTGATCGTCGGAATAAATCATATAATTATCAAGCGAGGTCGTAGAAGTTCTGCGCGCCGCTATCACTGCGGCAAGGCGACCATTGCTGAATTGCACAAAACTACCCGAAGCGACAAAAGCACCCAGCCAGGTTGTTGTGATGCCGTTGTTGCAACCAGCACCATAAATCATTTGGGTGATATCCGCAGGCGATGACCATGTGGTGCCATTGTCGGTGCTAATGCTTTGCATAATTTTAATCGGATATGCCGCTGTCGAAGTCCACAAACCGGGACCCGAGGCCATCAGACAAATAATATTTCCGGTCGTTTTATCGACACATAAAGCAGCATCGCCAAACCCCATAGTGGTATCGGCGCCTGCAATGGTCAAAGGAGCAGACCATGTTTCGCCCATATCAGTACTGCGACTGATGAGAATATCAATGTCGTTTGGTAAATCGGCAGAATTATTCCATCGCTTATCCGTAGCTGCAATGAGGGATCCGTCGGGTGCTGTTACTATGGCTGGAATTCGGTAATGTTTAGACCCCGCATCGTTGCAGCTAAAAAGAAGTGTGTTGGCGAGCAATATTGTTCTCGCCCCGCTCTGATTGGCAGCTGTATATGCTTTTCCACTCACAACAACGGAATCAATTACGGCATCTAACAGATTGCCTTCTGTGGCAGATGAGCTCACATCGTAAACAATCCAAAAATAATTGGTATCAGCGCTCAAAGCCTGATTACAACTTAAGGAAATTGCACCGGATATTGGTCTTTCTGAATCAAGAAGTACACTTCCGGTACCCGAATAAAAACGGTTGGAATCGGCCGTAAAATAAAGCTTAACAGCCATTACATCGCTGATATTGGTAGTGCCTGTCATCTTCATGGCCACCTGCGAAAGGGTTGCAGTATTTTCGGATGAATACACCTTGATGCCAAGAATGCGCTGATTGGAATCGCCAATTCCAGTTGGGAGCTCGCACTGATGAAAAGAAACTATTGTGTTTGCTTTTTGAGCGTCCGGAAAGTTTTGCATCTGAGCGTTCAGATGAGCAAGAAATATTGCCGAAAAAATAAAAACTATTATTGCTTTTTTCATGGGGGGATTATCAATTCAAATGTACAAATGATTTCAAAAACACTAAATCCAGATCGAATTTGTATAAGGATTCATGAACCTACAGTCTGAACATAGAACAAAAAAGGAGTTTTGTCGAAATTACCCGATTGCTTTAACATTAATATTACCTTTGCTCTAATTTACCGGAACCGTGATTCAAAAGCCCGAAACCAATTATAAATTAGTCTTTGCAATTGTACACTCCGCCACCTATAGCTGGCGTCTGGAAGCGTATGCAGTGCAGATTATGAACAACGGGATGTTTGCCTACAACCACATTCGTGTTGCGGCCAGCACTGTAAATCACTATACCAAAGAATACAACAACGCCGAGTACATGGTGCTTACGATTCTTGACGAATGCAGAAATGAATCGCTGGCACGCATCATCGGACACAACCGATTCAGACCGATTGATTTTGAAAAAGAAGTAAATCGCGACAACAATCTGATGCGCCGGGTTGTCAAACATCTTCGGAATAAAACGGACATGGCCATCAGCATTCTGGCCGACAATCAAATTCCGATCTATTTCAAAGGCGATATTCAGGATATCATCAACGAAAAGCCCATCATTCCTCTGATTGATAAAATGCACGTAAAATTCAAGTTTGCATTTATTGGCGGAGAAATGCATTATTCAATCACGACAGAGCTTTCAGGAAAAAAGGTAAAACTTACCGATAAAAATACTTTAATCCTCAATTATGATCCGTGCTGGCTCATTATGGATAATAAGTTCATTCAGGTTTCGGATAATGTTGACGGAAAAAAAATTCAGCCATTCCTGACCAAAGACGAAGTTGTGGTTGAGCAATCTCAGGTAGAAAATTATCTGAAAAAGTTTGTAAAACAGATCATCGCATTGTACCCGTTCGAACTGGAAGGGATTGAACATAAAGAATATAATAAGAATCCTGTTCCTGTCTTACGCATCGAAACAACGCTGCAAAACGAAATTATGCTAATGCTTCGGTTTCGCTACGATGATGTGGAATTTGAGCTTGATTCCAATATTCTATCTCATGTATCATTGCAAAAACACCGCGACCGTTTTTCATTTGATGTGATACGGCGTGACAGGAATTTCGAGAACGCAATTGTTGACTGGTTAAAGGATAATGGACTGTTGCCTGTGCATGGTTCGTATTTCGCTCCATTTCAGGTGCAGCTGGATGATGAGAATAAAAGTTCTTCGGAGAAATTATACAACATTGTCAACTTCGTTAATGATAATTCCGAATTGTTGCAGGAGAAAGGATTTGATATAGCTCAGTTGCTAAACCGCAAATTCTTTACTGGTCGAATTGAGCTCCAGCAGCAGTTTACAGAAGATCGCGACTGGTTCGATCTTCAGATATATGTTTTGTTCGGCGACTTCAGAATTCCTTTCAGTGCATTGCGGAAAAACATTCTGGAAAACAATCGTGAGCTGGTGCTGCCCGATGGTTCCATAGCGATATTGCCTGAAGAATGGTTCTCGAAGTTTCATGATCTGGCACTTATCAGCAAACCTGTTGGCGAAAACGTGCGTGTGAAAAAAAGTCAATATGGTTTCATCAGCAATATTCTGGAGGGAAACAACCGCGTTGAAAAATTTCTTGAAACAGCTGGAATTGGAGACTTCGCAATTGAAGACGCGCCTGAAGGTCTGAAAAAAGAGCTGCGCCCATATCAGCTGCGAGGTATGAGCTGGTTCATGTTTTTGCATAAAAACAATTTCGGAGGATGTCTGAGCGACGACATGGGATTAGGTAAAACCATTCAGGTGCTGGCTTTTCTGCTGAAAATGAAAAAGAGTTCACCCGTGATGGTGCCAAAAACACAACTTGATGTTTTCAGCACCGAAACCGTTGTTCACCACACAAAAACTTCGCTCATCATCATGCCGTTATCGCTGGTGCACAACTGGGAAAATGAGATCAGAACAACAGCTCCGGAGTTGAAGTCCTTAAATTACACGGGTCTTGGCCGACGCTTTAATCCCAAACAGATTGAAAAATACGATCTGGTGCTAACAACCTACGGAACTGTCCGCAACGACTTTGAAAAACTGAGTAAATACAATTTCCGTTTTGTGTTTCTCGATGAAAGTCAATATATAAAAAACCCGGAAAGCAAAATATTTGCAGCAGTTTCGAAACTCAATGCTGAACAGCGTTTTGTGCTTACCGGCACTCCTGTTGAAAATAGTCTGATCGATTTATGGTCACAACTTCAGTTTGTCAATCCAGGTTTGCTGGGTGACCTGAAATTTTTCCGCGACCACTTCTACCAGCCCATCGAAAAACGAGGTTCCAAATCTTCGGAGAAAAAATTCAGGCAAATCATCAACCCATTTATTCTGCGACGCACGAAAAATGAAGTTGCCAAAGAATTGCCGACACTGACAGAAAAAATTCATTTTTGTCCGATGACGCCGGAGCAACAGGAAGTGTATGAGAAGCGCAAATCGGAAGTCAGAAATTACATTATTGAAAGCACAAAGAAATATGGCGCAGACAAAGCCTACATGATCATTTTGTCAGGACTGATGCGCATGCGATTGCTTGCAAATCATCCGGGCATTACGGAAAAAGAATACGATGGCAGTTCCGGAAAATTTGATCAGGTTACTGAAAGCATAAAAAAAGTTTTAAGCGGCGGACACAAATTGCTCATCTTCTCACAGTTTGTAAAACACCTCACCTTATATGCGTCCTGGCTCGAAGAAGAAGGCATTCCATTTCTGATGCTGACTGGTCAGACCAACACCATGCAACGCGAAAACATGATTAAGCAATTTCAGAAAGGATATGATTATCCGATCTTTTTGATTTCGCTTAAAGCTGGTGGAGTCGGCCTGAATCTCACTGCGGCCGATTTTGTTTTTCTGCTCGATCCGTGGTGGAACCCGGCTGTGGAGCAGCAGGCCATTAATCGCACGCACCGCATCGGCCAAAATAAAAAAGTGATTTCTTATAAGTTTATTACCGAAGGCAGCATAGAAGAAAAAATTATTGCCCTTCAGGAAAAGAAGATGGATCTGTTCAATAATTTCATCAACCGGCGCTTCAGCAGCAACATCAGCAGCGAAGATCTGGTGGGACTGCTTGAATAGTGGTCAGTGGTGAGTGGCCAGTCGTCAGTGGCGAAGCTACTAAAAAAGAGCTGCGGAGCTCCATCAGATGCGCCTCCGCCTTCGGCGGAGTAAATTCCAGCGCAAAATACATTAGCCGATGGCAAGGCCTCGGGTAAAACGTGCGCAGCACCCGTTAAAGATGTCAAGGTCAAGATTGAAAATGTGTCACGCGTCAGGAGACGCGCGCCCATTTTGAGGTTATGAGGCGACCATATCACGTTTTACGTTTAGCCGTGAGAAAAGCTGATAGCGCATCGGATCATCGCCCGGGGCGAAGTCCCGGGAATACAATAAAAGCTGCAAAGCTCCGGTTAAAATATTTATTTATATTTGCATTACATCGTGGAAGCCGAAAAACGATTTTTAACAGAGTAGGCCCTTATTAATCCTTATAACTATGAATTGGAAATTACTGGTTTTGTTTCTGGGTATCGGTGTTTTCGCATCATGCGGTGGTGGCCCGAAAGACGATGCTGAAAAAGTATGCGATTGCGGCAACGGTATTATTACTATGCTGAATGACAATGCAAGCGAAAATGACGTTGAAGCTAAATGGAAAGAATGTGACGAACTTTTCGATCAGCTCGAAGACAAGTACAAAGACGACGAAGAAAAGCTGAAAGAATTCAACGAAGCCGGCGAAGCTTGCTCCGAAAAACTTGAAGAAGAAATGGATGCTGCCATGGAAAAATGGGAAGCAGCCCAGGAAGGCGGCGAGGAATAGTGCCTTTCGCTCAAAATAAAAAAAGCTGCCTTTGGGCAGCTTTTTTTATTTACAGTAATTGTAGCTGCATTCATTGAGTTTATTTGCACCAAAAAAGGCTGCCTCTTTTCAGAAGCAGCCTTCACATTGAACCATTACCGGTCATCTTATCTGAGCCAGCATGACGGATTTTTTGAGCTTCTGACATACGACAGACATTGGACAGCAATCTGGCATTGAACTAAAAGGAAAATACGTGTTACAATTTTTCACCGCTATTTTACAAATTACCAAATTGCTTTCTGCTGAAATTCCGTCATTGTTTTTGAACAGGAACAACTCGTCCGCTTTTGACATGTCGGGAACCATCTGTACAGAATCCGCTGAAACCGCTGAAACCGCCGATACCGCTGTTGTTGTACCCTGCGCCACGGCTGACTGATAAATGCCGGCAAATATTACTATTATAATAAAAACGCTTTTCATAGACAAATAGAATTGTATCACATACAAATTTAATTGTTTTAGCTACACTAATTACATCGGAATTGTTATTTAATTACGAAAAAGCATACTAATAACCCGTTTTAACAAATATATCGACATGTATAAAGGTCACGCTGATCCTGCTATCATCCTGATTCGCTGCTGTCACATTGAGTCATGCCTTCCGCAGGATAAACTCCGTCGAAGCGTTGAAGACTGGCTTTGCTGCCTCACTTCGATACGATGATGTCCGTAGTTAAATAATGCTCAATGTGGCATCACTGCTAATGACACACTTCTTGATTTTCTCTGCCGACGCTTCGACGGAGTTTATCCCGCTGCCGACATTTCGACTCCGCTCAATGTGACAGCGGCGGGGCTCAGCGTGACAGCAGCTTTTGTGTCATTTTTTATTTAGGTTGCGAGGCGCGCATCGCTGGATGTCTCAGTGTGACAGCAGGTTTTATCAGCTATCACAGCAAGTTTTTCGAAGCGAACAAAAGTCTAGAGTGGGTAGCGACCGGGAACTCAAATACTTTACTTCTGGTTTTCAGAATTTCCCAAACGACAAGGTCACATTTCCACCAAATCCGCGCAGTACATCGTCACTATATCCGTATAAATTCAATGGGGTTGTGAATCGATAGGACAGGCCGGCCGACAAGCGAATCCACTTAATCAGGTTCAGCTCAATTTCTGCTGCAGGCTCAATTATAAAATAATAAGATTCGTCCCTGATATCCCAATACGGCTCCCATGGCTCGTTATAATAAGTCGATAACGACATGGCGCCTCCAACACCCAGCAAAACAGGGAAAGACACATGCACCGGAAATTTCGGAAAAATAACCGGCTGCAACAAAAGTCCTGCATAGCCACCCTGCACGCTCGAATAATCGGATCCGGACTCATGTCCGACATACAGATCGTTTGAAAAACCCGTGGCTGCAAGTCCGATGGCAAAGCTGTGATTGATTATCCAGGCCGACCTGAACGAAGTGGTAAAAGCATTCTTGTCATCGATTTGCGAATAACCGCCACCAAGGCCGACATACCATCCGTTGCTGTGGTCGTGGCTACCAAACAAGGTCTTGATTTCATCGGTCTGAATACTGTCATTCTGAGCTATTGAACCCATTGTAAGCATCAGAAAAGCGGCAAGCGAAAGAATTATTTTTTTCATTTTCTTATTTTTTTGATGTGAAGTGATAACGAATACTGAAACCAAAATCCCAAAGATTTACGCGCAGAAAACGATCAGGGACAAATTCCGCGAATGGCTTATAATCTAACGAAAAGCTTAGCGGAAGTCTGTTGAAATTATAAGTGGCTGCCAGAAAAAAATCGGCCCCGATCACCGGTACCTGCCGGTATGCAGAATAGAATTCTTCCGGCGAATAAGCTGAACGGGTATTTCCGATATGCGCTCCAAATGCGGTTTGCATTGTTAATGGCCAATTGCGGCAAAGCAAAAGCGGTGTATTTTTCCCTTTGAGTACATAGAGTTGAATTCCATGGTTTCGGCTGAACAACATGCCTTCGACCCAGTCATCACTACCTGTAAGAACACGCAACGAAACACCCGAGCTCAGTCCCGACCTGATGCCAGCTTCCATATCATAGCTTTGAGAAAAACCATACAGCGAAATACTCAGCCAGGTAAATAAAACTACAAATTTTTTCATACTGAGTTTTTCAATGATGAATAACCTGACCACTTCCTAATACATTGACACTAACTGCAGCGGTGCCATAATAATGGACATTGCCGCTTCCGCTAATCACAACATCAAGCAGGTCCGAAACAGTGAGGTACATACTTCCCGAACCCGAAATATCGGCCATGCATTCGCTGACAGGAAAAGTGTAAGCGTGAATGTCACCGGAGCCTGATATTTTGAAATCGGCGCTGGTGGCTGACCCCGAGAGGTTAATGTCGCCCGAGCCGGAAATCGTAGCATCCACGGTGTTTGCAACAAGCTGCAGACTTATATCGCCAGAGCCCGACAGGCGAACATCCATGTGCTGCGCTGAAAGCGAGTCAGACTCAATGCTTCCACTGCCCGACAGCTCTATACTTTCAAGATCTGGCACATGCACATAAACGACGATTGGATAATTGGGGTCAAGATTGCGCCGATGTGCAACGTCAATAATCAATGTCCCATCGTGCACCTCTGTATCAATATAAGGAATCAGATTTTCTTCTCCCTCAATCTCGACAAAGCATGCGGTGTCACGAATAATTTTCACATCGAGCGAACCACTGCTTTCGACTGCCGTAAACTGGCCGGTATTGCGATGAACAGTTATCACATTGCAATTGCCTTCAATTCGATATGGATGAAAGCATGACTGCAAGGCCAATGTGATCACAACCATTGCAGCTAAAATAATTTTTGTTTTCATTTTGAACTTCATTTACTCCAATGTCTTTTGAAAAAATGAAGGGTTGCAAAATCGTTAAGATTTCTTTTTAAAAACATACTCAATCATGATAATTTGGACTCGTGCCATAAAATACTTTTCAAACCATTAACCATAAATTGTGAATCTACAGGTCCCATTTTGTCGAATAAAGCAGCGCATGTAATGTTCAAACAGCGCTGCAGACGGCACATGACAATTATCATACGTCCTGAAGATTAACAACAAAGCCATGTTTCATTAACAACTCCGTTGTAGGTTTCGCCTTTTGAGAGTGTATATTTGTATTTAGACTTAATCTAAATAACAATGAAAACCACTATACTCATCCTTGCCCTTTTCATCACACCGATGACCCTCAGCGCCAACTATGTCGTTGATTTTTCAAATCCGATGACCTATCAGACAACCTGCGGCTCCGTGCAGCCGTCACAGTGGTCCGTTTCCGGTCAGACCTGCGAATTATTGCTGCCACCACTCAAAGCCACCACCGATTCGGTCATCACGGTCAATTATCTTTTCCGCATCAACCAGAGTGGGAACCTCTATAAATGGGATAATCTTTCTCTTATGTACAAAATGGGAATTAACGGCACCTGGCAAACTGACACAACCATTACGGGTCAACTCAACAACAATGTGCGCGATATTGCCGGCAGCTTTATATTGAGCAAAGGCGACACCCTGCATTTCAAAGTTGTTGCCTACACCCGCAGCACATCTGGATTCTGGGCCGTAAAAACCGGCGACATTTCAATCAGCGGAGTAACGCCGGTTTATTTTCCACTCCCGGTAGAACTGCTGGATTTCAGCGGAATTCACAATGAGACCCGTCAAAGCAACCTGCTTTCCTGGTCCACAGCCAGTGAAACCAATAATGCAAAATTCGTTGTGGAACGATCTGAAGATGGAACGACCTATGAAATACTACAGACGCTTCCTGGTGCCGGAAATTCCAACATACTGCTAACCTACGAATATGAAGATTTCGGGATCGAAAAAGACTATTATTACCGGCTCACACAAATCGATTATGACGGCCAGTACGAAATATTCAGTCCATTATTTATTGAACAATTTTCCGAAACAAGCTCCAACTCAATGATTGAGAATGTCTGGATGAACGGAGATTTAATTTACTTCACCCTGAATTCAAAGTTGGACCAGCCCGTTTTTGTTTCATTGCACGATGTTTCAGGCAGCATAATCCATGAATCGCTCATAAATCCGGAAGAGATTGAGTCTTCCGTTGAATACTACGGAAATAAGGGCGCAATGCTGCTCTTAGTTATCAAAGATTCAAACGGTAACAGTGAGACACGAAAACTGATAACCCTTTAACCCATATAAAATCATGACTTAAAACAGAGCGGCTGCCCAATGACCCGGGGCGGCCGTTTCTTTGATTTAATTTTCCATTCTTATAATGAGAATATTTAAAAACTCAATCACCAAAAAGCATTATTGCAGAAACACTTTTTTGCTTTCACTAAGGCGATTACCATTAATGCTGATCATATAAACAGCATCCTGAAAAAGATTGCTGACTGTGATTTCATTTTGACCTGCAACAGCCGCAATTTGCTGCAGAAAAACGAGTCGTCCGCGCATATCGAAAATCCTTATCAAAGCAGGACTTTCATCCGGATTGAAAAACTGCATGTGAATCACATGAGCATCATCGGAATATGCAAATATGTTATAGCCAGTGGTGTTAATGTTATTGCTGCATTTCGCTTCTATCACCCAGCCCTCACTTTCGGTACCATCAAAATCTGTCTGACTTAACTTATAATAAAAGCTTTGATTTATGGTACCTGAATCGGTATAGTTGTAGAAAAGCGGAGTATTGGAATTACCTGCTCCGGGAATCTCAGCTACGTTGTCCCAGCTAAGCGCATCCGATGAACGCTCAATTGTGAAATAGTGATTGTTTGTTTCGGAAAGAGTGGCCCATCGTATAACCGGGTTCCCTTTATAATTGCAATCAGCATCAATGCTTGCAATTTCGACAGGCAACGAAGCTGGCTTTTCTGCGAGCATCCAGGTATAAAAATTTCCGCTTCCGGCATCGATTGAATTCACCTGATTAGCCGCCGCATTATTAACGCCAAACAGCGCTGTGCCAGAATTCCACGAAGGAGTCCATTGAGTACCATTCCAATATTGTGCAAGTAACCCCGATTCGCTGATTGTATTTGAAGGTGCAAATTCAACATCCCGGTAACTAAACGTGAGTGAACTTGCAGGATTTGAAGTCCAGTTTTCTTTTCTCAAAATCCAGAAACGATCAACTGCACTGAGGCTCTGATCGCCACCAGAGCCAAGTAGATTCATGTTTGCAACAACCGGCGAATAAACCGCAGGATAAACAGTATTGTTGTTTGCCGTAGCATATGTACTTGCAATGAGCGTCCCGCTTGATGATCCGGCCGTTGTAATATTATAGGACATGTCGATTTTCGAACCGGTTGCAGCAACTCCGAACGGAATAACAAAGGAGCCAGTGCCACTGTTTATGAGCCATGCAACACGATTTGTTTCATTCTCACTTTGTATAAATCCTGTGCCAGTACCGATCAGCGAAATACCTGCTGCGTTGCTCTGATTGATAGAAAGAACGCCGCCCGCATTGAGATTGATGACCACTGCGTTGTTGAGAATTAGGGCGTTGTTTTGTGCTGCAGCTGATACTGTGAACAAACTAATAACCGCAAATAATTGAATGCGAAAATTCATACTTTTTTGGGTTCGGGATTCACTCATTGTTTTCTATTGAGTCGTTTTCACCAGATTTAAGAATTGGCAATTCTGATTGAATGAGCTTCGAATCAGGTGTAAGCATCTGACCTGGTTCAGTTTTAGGGCCAGTGAAAACGCTCTTAGATTTTGGTTGTCCCCACAGTTCAGGCATCAGGTAGGTATCAGGCACCTTTTTCTGGACAATCACATTTTTCACCTCAGGATATGTTTGAATATACTTGTCATTTCGCTCGGCATAAACAACCCAGGAAACTTTTTGCCCGGCGTTGCCCCCAGCAATAATAAAAGATCCGTCTATTATTTCTTGCTTTATATACAATCCACTAGCCGGCGCGCCAATTGGTGTCAGCTGATATGAAAAGTTAATGTTGATTGCTTCAAAGTAGTCGGGCAATTGGACTTCAATTTCACCATGACTATCCAGCTCGACATTTCCTCTGTACAAATTCAGTACTTCAGGAGACTCCATTGAAAAGTGTCGCAGGATTTTATTTCCAGGATCAAATGGGTAATCAATTTCGAAAGATTTTGCTCCTGTAGCTGCAAACATGCCAACACTGTACAACCCATATCCAGCTGAGCCAAGATTATTTGACACTCCATAAACTCCGACCCAACCCAATCCCCAAACCCCAACATTTTTATAGGTTGTCCCAGAACTAGCATTCTGTCCAAAAACACCAGCACCTTGTCCATCAACTGTTTCGCCCCAAACACCCATGTATCCTCTACCATAAGTTCCAACAGCATTACTGGTAGTTGCCGTCCCATAATTCCTGCCGAATACTCCATAGCCAGCCTGATAATTTGACTCACCAACTGTTCCATTAAAACCTATACCATACACTCCATGCCCGCCCGTAGTGCGCAGGTTGTTTCCATATATAGCTGATTGTGCAGATCCAGTGGCAGCAATCTGGCCACTCACACCGTAAGCCAAACCACTCGAATTGCCCATGACTGCTGACGTAGGAGGAGTGACGCTCCCAACAGTTCCATAGTTAGAGTTGGTTGTAGCTTGTATAGTAGCATATTGTACCGAAGTACTCGTGTTATCTGCTGAAACTGCGACGCCGTTGTTGCTATGTGTAGATTTAAAACCAATAGAGCTTGCATTTGCATCAGAAAGATTCACACTGTTTGTTCCGCTGATAATTATATTTCTTCCTGAACCAGAACCACTACAACCATCATATGCTTGTTGCAAAGTCAAGCACATTGACCCACTAAGCATCCGCACCCATTTCGAGCCGTCCCAGTAGTAGTAACCTGGGGTAACATCGCCTGCCGAAGCGGTATTGAAAACCAGCAGACTTAATGCCGGAGCAGTTACCGGAGATGCTGAGCTGGTGGCACTTAAAGCTACTCTTGGTATTAGCAAACCTTTATTGGTACTTCGGATTTCAAGCATCGATGACGCATCAGGCACAATAGCTGTACTTGAAATGCCGACATTCTGGGCAAACGATGAAGCAGATACCACTGCCACAAAAACAAATAAAACCAATAGATTACGATTCATTCTAATTCCCTCCAAAGTTTACAACATGGTTATCATTCTTCCAATGTTCAAGAGTGAGCAAATATACAATGACATTATACCCTGGCCATATTTTAGCAGGTGACAAATGGTTAACATCCATCAAATCATATGCATGATGCATCATATGAAGTCAACATGAATAACTCATTGTCTTTTACATATAAACAGAAATTTATTATTAAGCAAAGGCAACTTTTTCCCCAACATCAATTACCTTTGTGTCGCGAAAGCACCGATTCTAAAATATTTTTGTCTGCAGCCCGATGTTATAAAAATCTCGCGGGAGCTGCCTGAAAAAGTGTTGTTCTCTTAACTGGAAAGCATTGCATCCAAAAGCATTGAAGTTGATTATGCAGGAAAAAGATGCAAAGTTGCCCTGTAGTTTTTGTTTATAAAAATTAAATCTCATGAATATCAAACCCACCGCCCGTCTCATTCTCAAAACAGGGAAAATTGAATCACTCAACCGCTTTCATCCCTGGGTGTTTTCGGGTGCTATCAAACGCATTGAAGGTGAACCGAAAGAAGGCGATCTGGTTGATTTGTACGACAATCACGATCATTTTCTTGCCATAGGCCAATATGGCGAAAGCAGTATTATTGCGCGCATTCTGACATTTCAAAAAGAAGAAATCAATCACGAGTTTTTTACGAAGAAATTTGCAACGGCCTGGGCATATCGCCAGAGCCTTGATCTGCTGCGCAAGGACAATAATGTGTTTCGCCTGATTCACGGAGAAGCCGACGGACTTCCAGGGCTGATTGTTGATTTCTACAACGGCGTAGCCGTCATGGAATTTCATACAGCCGGAATGGAAAACATAGCCCACGTCCTGTCAGCCGCTCTGTCAGAGGCTTGCAAAGATGATATAAAAACCATTGTCTCAAAAAGCAAAAGTACTAAAGAGAATGGGGCAAAGCTGCTTCTCGGCTCTGAACCTGTACTTCCGCATGAAATTATTGAAAACGGGAACAAGTTTCTTGTCAACTGGAGTGAAGGACAGAAGACCGGATTCTTCATCGATCAGCGCGAAAACAGGCAGATGGTGAAGGAATATTCCAAAGATCGCAAAGTGCTGAATATGTTTGGCTACACCGGTGGATTCTCGGTGTATGCGCTTGCCGGCGGTGCTCAGCAGGTTGTAACAGTTGACAGTTCTGAAAAAGCAATGGAATTGTGCAGACAAAATCTGTCATTGAATAATTTTGATCCTGAAAAAAATCCATGCGTAGCAAAAGATGCGCTGGACTATCTGAAAGAAATGCCGGCCGGAGAATTTGATTTGATTATTTTGGATCCTCCCGCTTATGCAAAGCGCGTAGACGCAAGACACAATGCCATTCAGGGCTACAAACGACTCAATGCCGAAGCATTATCAAAAATAAAAAGTGGCGGATACTTATTTACCTACAGTTGCTCGCAAGTGGTCGACCGCAATCATTTCAATGGCGCTATAACTGCCGCTGCTATTTCGGCTGGCCGCAAGGTACGCGTGATTGCTCAAACCTCACAGGCAGCATGTCACGGACATTCTTTGTTTCACCCTGAAGGGTTTTATTTAAAAGGGCTGGTGCTGTTTGTGGAATAGTGGTCAGGAGCCAGTGGTAAGGAGTAAGGAGTAAGGAGTAAGGAGTAAGTGGTAAGTGAAAGTGAAAGTGAAAGTGAAAGTTGGAAAATTTACTCACAACTGACTGCTGCTATCACCACCCTTGCCATTGTTTATCCAAACCATAGAATAGACGCCACAATTCGTGTTCGAACTGGACTGAGCGAAGTTGTTCCGCAGCAATTTTTTCGGGATCGGAATAATCGGTCTGATGCGGCATCAAACCCAATTGCATCGCGGTAATATACGGGTAACTGAAGCTTTTGAAAAAACTAAAATGATAATTCGATGCAGGAATTTCAGTCCTAAGTTGCGGAAAATAAAGCCAGGGACCGCCATGAAAAATAAGTGAATCATTTCTCTCAAACGAAGACAAAGGCTGGATTGCCAGAGGCAGTTTATACATCAGCCATGTTTGCGAATTAAAAATTTCATCAACTTTATAAATGAATCCGCGCAGGTTTTTATAACTACCATCTTCGACACTCAGACCGCTCAGATCGGGCTTGTCGTGCATGGGAAAATAAATTTCTCTCAATTCATCATCGGCATAAACTGACAGATTCCCTTTTATGAATGCGTCGTTCAGGACATCGAACAATGGCGCTGCAGAATCAGGACGAAAAAACAAAGACGTGGCATCGAAGATTGTATCGGAATAGTAGAACTTCTTAGAAGCCATAAAAATGTCGAAAGGATCCAGATAAAAAGATGACTGCGATGAGCCAGACATATCCATTACCCGCGCAGAAACCAAGGCTCCGTCGGGCGTAAATTCTTTGCGTTGACCCGTCGGGACACCATCCCTGTATTCGCACTGAAACTGCACTTTGCCATTCGTATGATAAATCTTTCTAAGCCCGTCGTAGAGCCCGTTTCTGAACTGAGTTTCGGACCGAATGGCTCCACTGGAATATTTTTCGATTTCCATTCCATGTTTTAATCCGCGACGAAATGGGACTGCGCTGATCAAATATTTTTGCGCTGTATCGTCCGAATACGCATCGAACTCAGGAATAGCGCTGACGATTATTCCTCTGCCGAAACGCACGCCGCCTTTTCCCGGAATGCGCGCCCGATGCAGGAATACATTGCCTTGCTCAGTAAAATCAATCACCACTTTTCCTTTGCCATTTTTTGAAAACAAGATCCATTTTCCGGTGCGGAAATTATTTTTAAACTCGCCTTTTGCTTTCAACTGTCCATTTGAAAAATACGATTTATAAGGACCATTCAGCAATCCATTCTGCCAGGTTGCGACAATACTGTCGCCATTATACACCGACTTTTTCGAGCCGCTATACTGATCCCATTTTTCAAGATCGCTTTGGGTCGGAAAATCAGGAACAGCAATCTGCGCGCAGGCCAGCAAGCTGATGAAAGCAAGTATCGCGGTGATGAAGATTCTCATGGATGAAATTTTACAAATGTATGTAAATTATGAATTCGTTACACGTGGAATTTATCCCGCTGGAAGCGGGGAGCGTTACAGTCGTTACAAGCGTTACGCGTGACAAGGGTGACAGAATGACTTTACGGCGAGGGCGAAGCTTTGTAATGCACCGTGCTGCATGCTACATACGGATGAGACAGGGCAGTGAAGTATTCAAGGTTGGGCGTAGTCTAATAATGATAATCTGCTGGGATTAGTCTGGAGACTAATCCCAACAAAAACATTAAAAAAGACTACGCCCAACCTTTGATTAAATGTCTTTATACACTTCCGCCAGATTGTTTTCGACAACGTGCATAACGGCTACCAGAGCGCCTTCGGCAGAGTAGCAGAATTTTTTCTGCATGCTTTTGAGCATAAATTTTATATCGCTTTTCAGTCGTG
Source organism: Bacteroidetes bacterium GWF2_43_63 (assembly GCA_001769275.1). Classification (NCBI taxonomy): domain Bacteria; kingdom Pseudomonadati; phylum Bacteroidota; species Bacteroidetes bacterium GWF2_43_63. Next base: position 17,253 of record MEOQ01000039.1, read on the forward strand.
AATCATACGAGTTGAAATTCTCTGTGTGATATTCAGTAAGTGCGCGGCGGAAATTGCTGTTGGCCATATAGGGCTCCAGGGCATGCTTTTTCAACGTGTCGCCATATTTTTTAAAGAGCTGTGCAAACTGTTCGGTTTCGGTGATATCCATTTTTTTAATTCTTATATCCTGCGAAAGCGTACGTGCAATATATTCTTTATGAATGGCTCGTCGCCGGCTTGAAATCTCAGTTGCAGTAAGTCCTTCTCCAAACAAATATTGTTCAATGGTGTACAACCATGCTTCAGTAATGGTGAATTCATCATCCGTATATTTCGAACGAACGGTCTCACCTACTTCGAAGTTGAGCGCATAGAGATAATTACTGATGGCATCTTTGATCTGTTTCTCATTTACATTGAAAATCGCCTCTTTCACTTCTTCGAGGATAGAAATTTCATATAATCTGAAAAGCGCATCAATAAACCCTTTCGGAACCATCGAAGCTGTTTTTTCCTGTAGATTCCGGAAGTACTCCGCCACATTTCCCATTGTTATCAGTTCTCCTTTGTCACGGAATTTTGCAACAAATTCATTGAACAGCGAAAGCGATTGACGGCCTGAAACACCGCTCTGGCCCTCAATTTCGCTCAATTCAAGCAAACGCTTTCTTATAGGCTTGGTAAAACGTTTTACATCTTCTTCGGTGAGCCATTCTGGTACAAAACCCCTGTAGAGGTCCATTCTGAGCAAGAGCAAATCATCGTCAGTGTAACGGATGTACAATTGCTTATTGGAAATCCAGCTTTGCAAAACATCGTTGCCAAGATCGAGACGGGTGCTGATAATTATTTTGGCGAAATTTTCAAAAACGTGCGGTAGAAACATCCTGCCGACATTTTTTCCAAATTTGTTTTTATAAATTTTCAGCTCAGTATCATAATCCAAAACATAAGGTATCGTCACAGAAATAATACGATCCTGAAAAGACCTGATGTTTTCGAAATGCTTGCGGTCTTCCGCATTCAGCAACCCCATGAACAGACTCGTCACTTTTTCTTCAATATGTTCAACCTTGTGAACGCCATCGCTGATAACACCATGCAGATTGACAAGGCGTTTTACATTATTGTCTTTGATATCCATGAGCGCATACACTCCATTGTTGGTGTAGGCCAGGTCAGAATGAACAAAACGAATATCGTCGCTGCGAAAAAAGTTGTTCAGAAATCGCTGCAGGTTTTCATTCACAATGAGCCCGCGCATCCCTTCATCACCGGGATTCCAGACGCTGATGCCTTTTCCGAACTGACGGTTAAACTCAACGCGGCGCACATAAATCATATTAAAAACCTCGGCCGGATCATCCAGCTGATCGATCAGCTGATTGTAAATCGAACTGCAGATGGAACAGGGCGTATCTTTCAGAATCCACTCATACTCTTTCGATGTGGTAAACTTCTTATATACCGACTTGTCGAGCAAAAGTTCCTTCAGAAGATCTTTCCTAAGCTCTCGCGGAATCATCAGTATAGGATGATCATTGTTTGGGCATGAGAACATGAGAGAGTTACTACTCTCTTTGTCTTCGTCGGACAAATCCTCCAAAGCTTCATTTGGAATTTCTACAAATCCTTTGCGCAGCCGCGTCAGATCAATCTTCCAGTAAACACTAAAAAGGCGGCCTTCAGGAATTCTGGTATATTCTTCAAGTTTAATCAGTAGATTATTCAGAAACGTAGATTTGCCACTGCCCGGAGGGCCTTCGAAAAAATAAATATGATTGTTTTGTATGCCCTGACGGAAACTTTTAGCAAGATTCATAAATCGGTTTGCAAAAACACGATCAGCGAAAAACGGCTCGTCAACCCCATTTTCAAGCAAGTCGGTGGTATTGTATCCTAAAAAACCAACCGAATCATCGCTCACTGGAAAATCGTCTTCGGTTTCAGGAATGTAATAATGCACCATGTCGTAGAAAAGCTGAAAAATGTTTCGGAAAACAAGTTCCGGCTTCAGGTTGGCAATGAATAAAAAATCATTATACGACATCGGAATGCGACGATCTTTTTCGCGCAAGCCCTGAGAGAGTTTCAGGATGGACTCGAGTTTTTTGCCATGTTCAACAATGTCGATGGCGCCCAGTTTCTGCGATGTTTTAGATTTCTTTACCATGACCAGCCCTACAGATTAGTTTTATTTATTTTCTTGTCAGAACAAGAATAGAGCACTCTCCGGAACTCAAACATTTCATCTTCGTTTTCAGCTTCGCGGTTTACTACAATGTCGGTTGTTTCAAGCTTCACTTCGCCGCCCCACAAAAAACATAGCCCATTCAATACTTCCGGAATAAACTCCTGCACCAGCTGTTTCCCTTCGAACTGATGCGTAAGATACAGGCACTCATCTGTAGTCTTGTTTGTGTCGGGCTGCACAACCGGCGGATGATACAAACTGTCAACAAGCATTTTCTTGTAATCCGCGGCCTTTCTGCTTTTCACGTAATATTCAATGGTGCCTTCTTCCGGATTGGGGCGTTTCCCGACAACAAATAAATCATGCATATCAACAAATTCCTGCGTTACAAAAGTGTTGATCAGCATGAAATCGTTGAAGTTTTCACGTAATGAAAATATGGCTTTCTGCCCGTTTCCGGTTTTCAGATCAAATTTATTTTTATCGTCGGTGAGCAGCAGCCGCTGATACTCCAACGTCATCTTGCCTTTTTCGGCCAGGTCTTCTACATATTCAATTAATCGCAGACCGATGGCGTATGGATTCAGCCCAACACGGCTCAACGAAGTTACGCCAGCGTTCAAAACCCCATACCCTACTTCGTGCCCGACAATGCGATCGTCGCCTCTGAACAGCTTGTCGTGCCAGTAACTGGCCCAGCCTTCGTTCAATATTTTTGTTCTGATTTGCGGCGCAAAATACTGAGCTGTATTACGCACAATCGTCAGAATTGCTTTCATCCAATTGTTGCCATCACGCTTCAGGAAAGGGCTGTGATCGCGGATGAATTCAAGCAGATCGGTTGGTGGCTCTGTCGGATGCCAGTTTTTGAAAGCGCTTTCAAATTCAGTATGTCTTGACTTGATATCTGAAAAGAATGCTGTGATTCCCAGCTCGCCCTGCGATTCAGTGAGATCGTTATATCGCTCTTGTTCTTTAAAAATGGCCAGATCCTGCACCTTCAGAACATCAGGCAAAAAATGATTGAAATAAAACGAAACCATCGGTTGCGGATCCATTTCCGAGGGATAATCCATCCGCGACAAGGTTTTGAAGTACCCGGTTATATTATCAATGCTGCGTGTAAACTCAATAATGTAATCTGTCCAGCGGCCATATTTACTTCGGTAAGACTCGATCAGGCGTTTGTCGCTGAGCGCCACTCCAACAAAATCATCATTCCATGTATGCTCGAAAAGCCGATTGTGCCTGAAAAAATCAATATGTGCCAACACATGATAAAAAATCATGATGTTCATCCAGTCCGGATTGTTGTCGTTGTAAAACGAAATCGCCGGACGGCTGTTGATCACGGTTTCATAGGGATTGGACGGATAGAGTTTGTATTTGCCATATTCCTTGAGCACCTCCACATCGTTTACCCAGAAATCGTACAACGTAGGAATCATGACCTTTGGCGATAGTTCGAGCAGGTCTTTGTTGGTCACAATGTATTCGAGTGTTTCATTGCCGAATTCAAGACCCTGCGCCTGCGCCCTGATCTTGCATTGCTCCATTACGGCCTTGGTATGTTGATCTAACAGATACATCTTATTCGCTTACCAGTTTCTTGATTGATTCAATGATGCGGGTTTCATCGGCGGTTTCGGCGTTGAAACCATCGATGCGGAATTCCTTCCGTCTTTTTTGAGCTATACCCGATTGAGCAATGTTTTTCTCAACCGTCGTTTCGTTTTCACCAGTCCAGGAATTCTTCGAAACAGTAATTCCGATGCGACTTACAACTGGAAGTAGTTTATTCAGTTCTTCATTCAGTTCCTTGCCATCGCTGTCCCAGTCATCGCCGTCGGTGCCGTAGAAAACATAGATATTGTAATCACGCGCTAAGTTTTCGGTCTGGATAATTTTATTGACCATCGCAAACGCAGGTGCCACGCGGGTTCCACCAGCTACCTGCAGTTGATAGTATTGCTGAAAATTATCGACTTCCTTTGCTTCGGTGTCGTGAACAATAAAACGGCTGACCACATTGTTGCTAAACTGATACATCAGCCAGCTGTAGATGAATAAATGCTGCGTTGCAATGGCTTCAGTAGGTTTACCCTGCATCGATCCGCTGTAGTCGCGCACAAAAAACACAATCGCCTGATTCTCGAAATCCATTTCGGCCGACATGATGCGGTAAACGAGATCGTCAGGACTAATGATGAGTTTGCTGGTATCAACCGGCTCGCCAGGCAGAATATTGCCCAGCTGAATATTTGTTTCTACAATGCGCTTAATGGTGGCTTTTTTCTCAAGAAGCTGACCAAATCCACGGTTGCGGTCGGTCAGGTCGTAAGTGATTTTCGTCAGACTACGTTTGCTGCCCTTGGGTTTTATGTTCGGCAACTGAAATTTCTCAGTCAGAATTTTTCCAAGATCATACACATCGCTTCCTTCTTCGTGGCTCTCGCCACCGCCTTGTCCAGCTCCCTGTCCTTCGCCTTCGCCCTGTTGCGGCTGTGCTTTTTGTTTGCCGATCACTTCGCCTTCTTCACCTTCGCCAGAGCCACCGGTCGAATCTTCATCGGTAATACTGTCGTCGTGATAAAATTTTGGCTCTGTGGTTGAAGGCACAATCACCACTTTGCTTTTCTTGCCTTTGCCGGGTTTTACAATTTTCCCAAGCCTGATACGCCTTGTAAAGCCATCTTCTTCGCGCTTTTTATCTTTATCGAGCAAGTCTTCGAGCGAACGCAGCATCAATCGGGCATCGGGCGCCGGAGTGTGATATCCGGGAAGCACCATCCAGTCGTGCATGAAATATAGTGAATGACTTCGCGCATCCGGATCGAACATGGTCGGATTTTCACGCAGCAATTCATTGATCTCCTGCTCGCGGCGGATGTATTCTTCCTGCGTCAGCGACGGAATATGTTTTTCTCTTTTTGTCATTTAGTTCAGCTCAAAAATCAAATATCAGCTTTCCGTTTTTGTTCGTTACACGTTACGCGTTACAATCGTTACGGATTCTCAGTAAAATCTCTCTTCACCCATTTTCACATCGGTGAACGAGTAACGTTTTACGTGAGCCGCACATTTTCACATCTCCATATTTCCACATCGATTCGTATTTCTAATTTGTATCATCCTGCGTGCAGAAATATTCAATCGTTTTCTCAGCACATGTGTGGCAATAGCCCAGCACATTAATCATGGTGTCGATCATGCGATTGTACAGGCGATTGTTTTCATCGTTGTTGCGGTTCGACAGCGCGCCAACAAGGCTTCCGGCGCCGGCAATATCGCTCTTCAGGCGCACATCGGTAACCGCTTTCACCAGATCGTTGTTGTCCATGAAATTGTAATTCGGATCGGTGTTCATTTTCTGACCGTAGATTTTTGCAATCGTAGTTCTGAAGCTCTGTTTCTGCTCTTCGCTTTTCAGTCCCAGACGATCTTCGACACTGTTGATGTACGATTCGTCAATCTTAATACTGATCAGTTTTTTCGACTGCGGATCCTGATAGGTCCATATTTTATTGGGACCGAGATTTTTCGCATCAATGCCGATGATCATGTTCACATAATTCATTACATCTTTTTCAATGGCATTTGCCTCATTCATATACGCATTGAAAATGGCTGTCATCACATTTTCGCGATACAGCTTACGGGCGATTTTCACGTCATTCATAAACTTAATGCGGTCGTTCTGATCCTGCACATAATCAATAATAACCTTGTCAATGGCCGAGAAAACGTCGTAGGCATACATGCATTCGCCTTCCTGCGTGTCGCTTTGTTCGAGCAGAATCTGAATGGCGCGTCCGAGATTACGATGTCCGAGACCTTTCTGTCCAAAGCGGCGTGTGATGTCGGGATCGGAGTTGAGTTCATTGACAACTTCGGCCAAAGTGCGCATGCTTTTCTCACCTGCCACTTCGCCGGCAGCCAGTTTCATCATTTCGACCGGATTCAGCTTTTCGTTACCAGGCATGCGAGTGAGAATAAATGCCGTCGAGATGGCCTGATTGAGGTTCGGATCGATGTGAAGTTTTTTTCCTACAAAGTTTGTTTTTTCAACACCGCCCAACGAGTAAGATGTCAGCAACTTTTGCAGGTGCAGATTGGTGTTGTGCGACATATACGTAAGTCTGCAGCGGTCGATGATGGGTGCCTGTTCCTTTTCTTCCTGAAAGCGGGCAAATTCGGCATTGTTCGAAGTAGCCACAATCAAGGTGTCGAGCGGCCATTTGAATCCTTCGATTTCGATGGAGCGGTTCTGAATCACGCCCAGATAAACCTGAACAAGGTCGCGTTTATTTTTAAAAATTTCATCGGCAAAGTGAATACCACCGCCTGCAACACGAGCAAGAGCGCCACGTCGCAAATCGAAGCGATAAGGGTTGTCGGCATCGGCCAGATGCAGCAACCGGCTGATGCTTTCATCGCCGAGAAGGTCAACTGAACTGGAAGTGATTTTATCCTTGGCCGCATATTTTCCTGTCAGCGTTCCTCTCGATTCGCTCACCGGAACCGGTACAATTTCAATATGTTTCAAGATTTCGGCCATGTCGCCGCCAAAATAATCTTTCAACTGATTGTAAACAAAGTAGGTACAAGCTCCAAGCGGACGATAGGCTCTGAACAGCTTTTCGAGCTGACTATCGGAATATCCAAGTTTTGACAGATACTTTTTATTGTCGTCGCGCGACTCAAATAAGTTCATTGCCAGCACCATTGGATCCTCGTAGGTCTGACTTTCAATCCGGTCGATTTTCCCATATCGTCCGGTCAGGTCGACATTATTAAATCTAAAGGTATAGCGCAGGTTGGCCGGATTTGAAATAAACTCCCGGTATTTTGTGCTGAGAAAATCGACGAAAAATGTTTTACCGTTACCAGGTTCGCCAATGAGTACAAAAGCCATTTCGGCAGAAGAACCACCCTCGGCCGCATCTTTTACGAATGAAACAAAGCTGTTGATTTCGTCATACATGCCAACAATATGCTTTTTCCCGTCGCGGAAAAGTTTGAAATCATAGGTTGGTTTGCCGTTTATGGTCACCTTTTCCACTTTGTCCGGACCGTCCAGAATCATTCTGGAAACAGATTGAAAAACATTTTCAAATGCTCTTTCGCCGGAGATAACTTTCAGTATATGAGCATCGAGTGAGGCCGGATTCACATCCAACTGCTCTGCGCTGGTCTTTTTTGCCATAATGCTAGTTTTTATCGTTTAAAATCGACCACAATATATGGCAATTTTCAGTATTATCGACATTCTCACCCTAATTTTAATAACAAGTTGAATCTTTTAGCATCAATTAAATAATAATAACTAGTGGCAGTTTTCACATGACACATCCTGGCAATTTGTCAATCAGTAGAAAATAAATTTACTCTTGTGTAATTCTGACGGTTATCATTCGGTTAACCACTGACTTTTATTACTGTTTTCATCTTACTGAATATCAATGATTTAAAAAAAGCAATCGCCTCAAATAATTTTAAAAAATATAAAAATCAATTTTCACACATAAATAGGATTTCAAAGACATATAAATGTTATATTTGTCGGCACGAATCAGAATTTCATTTAGTGAAAAAGTTACTACTCATTTTCATAACTATAGGGCTTTGTATTTCAGGTATTTCGCAATCAAAATTACCTGAGATAGATAGTCTTGAGCGTCTGTTGGAATCAAAAACAGATACCGCACGTGTAAACATAATGTTGCTGATCGGTAAGCAATATCAGCAGAGAGACATGAAAACGGCGGAAGTATTCTTTCTTAAATCGCTGGAATTAAGCGATAGTTTGAACTATTCCGAAGGCAAAGCGCAATCACTTAAGCATTTGGCCGACTTAAAAATCGCAACCAGTGATTATAAGCTGGGCTACACATATATAAATCAGGCAATGGAAGCTTATAAGAGCCTGGGAAGTATGGAAGGCGTGGCGTCGTGTTACCTTAGTTTATCGTTTATCAACAACCGCATTGCCAATTATCCGGTTGCACTGGAACAAGCTTCGAATTCGCTGATTCTTTTCCGCAAAGCCAATTCACTGGATGGAATGGCGCAAGCATACAACAATCTTGGGAACATCTATGATAATATGGGCAATTATGAACAATCGCTCAAGTATTATCATAAAACCCTTGAAATTCACAGCTCAGCCAACAATAAGCAAGGTTTGGCGCGCGTATATATTAACCTTTCAATTGTTTATAATAAAACAAACCGACCTGATGAAGCTGAAAGTCTGCTAAACAAAGCTATTGATATTGGCAAGGAAGCCAATGACATCCGCCTGCTTGCGGTTGCCTATGGTAATATCGGACTGATGCACGATAACGCAGGTGATTATAAAAAAGCACTTGAGTTCTACACGATGTCGCTCGAACTGAAAACGCAGCTTCAGGACAGGCACAGCATCATGATCTCTGAAATAAATATTGGCAACACCTATTTAAAAATGAACCAATTAGAGAATGCCTTACAACATGTAAACAAGGCAATCGAAATCGGTTTAGCTCTGAATGCCAAGCGCGAACTAATTGATGCATATAACATTCAGGCACAATTGTATGAAAAGAAAGGCAATTTTGCCAGCGCTTATGCGGCACTCAACCATAGAATTGCACTCAATGATTCAATTTTTGGAACAGACCAACTGAAGAATCTGGCAGATGTTGACCGTAAAAACGAGATCAATCAGCTTGAAAGCGAGAATCAGATCCTGCGCCAGCAAAGCATTATAGACCAGCTTAAACTTGAAAACAACCGATTTATACGCTATTATTTATTGATAGGTCTCTCTTTTGCCATTGTACTTATTGGATTGCTCATATATCAGTCGGGAGAACGCCGAAAAAGCAGCCGACGGCTTGACGAGGTGAACAAACAGCTGCTTAAAACCAACAAGCAATTAAAGCGCAGTGAGTCAGAACTGGCTGAATCGAACCGTTCCAAAGATAAATTCTTTTCTATCATTTCTCACGACCTCCGCAATCCGCTGGCCAGTATGGTGAGTTTTGTCCGGATTATGAAACGCGATTACGCCACGCTGGAGCAATATGAGCGCGATGCCTTGATTGAGGAATTTGAAAAAATTGTAAACCGGACCGGAAATTTGCTTGAAAACCTTCTGATGTGGTCAAGATCGCAAACAGGCCGACTTATTATCACTCCTGAGAACTTCAGCGCCCGCAACGTTCTGGAGGAAAATGCTGAATTTCACGAAACGCTACTCAGAACTAAAAAAATCAGAATCAGTATTTTAGCTGATAACGATTCAACCGAAATATTTGCCGACAAGAACATGATCAATACCGTCGTCCGCAATTTATTATCTAATTCAATTAAGTTTACCCCCGCTGGCGGAAAAATTGAATTGGGATATAAGCAATCCGGCAAAAACTGCGTTTTTCATGTAAAAGACAGTGGTATTGGAATTGCGCCAGATAAAGTTCCAAATCTGTTTTCACTGGGCGAAGTTTACGTTAGAACCGGCACCGCCAATGAAAAAGGGAGTGGACTTGGACTTGTTCTCTGCAAGGAGTTCGTTGAGAAGAACCATGGGGAAATTTGGCTTGAAAGCGTTCCCAATGAAGGGACTACCTTCTATTTCTCAGTGCCGGTTGCTTCCTGATTTTCAGCCGAGTCCATCTGTGAAATATACAATGAATATGCACCAATAAATGCAATGGTGAAAATCATATCGGGTAGATCGGTGAAAAATACTACCACTGGAATCTGATTCCACATCAAATAAGGTATTATCAGTAAAATTAATTGCGCTGAAGTGTACATGTAATATCCGGCTTTGCGGAGTTGGAATATCTTTAATGCTCCTACAAAAGAAACTCCGTACAAAAGGACCTTTACATAAGGATAAAGAAAATGAGCACCAACAGTAAGCGAATAAATGGATGCATATCCCGGAATACGGGCAAACATCCTTATCATTTCCACATCAATGATGCTGAGTATTCCAATCAGCACACCCAGCAATCCGCCACCCATAGACAGAATGCACAATCCCGCCAGTATTAATGATCTTTTTCTTTTTGCCATGTCTTTCATATTGAGGGTATCAAAATTATTATTTCTTTTTGAATTGAGTACAACTAAATATAAAATGCCAGAGGTGATATTAAGCATGTTCATTTGCAAACAGCAATTCCCGGGTGTATTTTTGGTATTCAATTAAAATGACTATGAAAAAACTGTTTAGCACCTCCCCTCTCTTTTGCAACGACATCGCCGCAATATTCCCAAGAGTTATACTAGCACTTGTTTTTATGTTTCACGGCGGACAGAAAATGTTCGGATGGTTTGGCGGCGGCGGTCTTGAAGCCACCGCTGCATTTATGAATATTAATCTAGACATCCCTGTTTTTCTTGGATATGCTGCTGCCCTCGCCGAGTTTTTCGGCGCTGTATTCATATTACTTGGACTTTTCACAAGGCTTAGTGCTTTTGTACTTGGTTCAACAATGCTTGTAGCAATTGTCACCGTGCATCCTGATGCGTTTCTGCTTGCCGAAGGAGGTATGGAATACACACTTACTTTGCTTTTCATGTCGGTAGTGGCCTTCATTCTGGGCCCTGGAAAAATCAGCCTCGACGCGGTTCTTTTTAAAAAATGTATAACCAACGAGAAGTGTCATAAATAAATTGAGACATAATCCATATTTCAGGCAGCCGGATTTGCATTTTTTTTGTCCGGCTGCTTTTTGATTTTAAATAATCCGTATCTTTGCACTCCCAAAATGGTGAAATTAGCTCAGTCGGTTAGAGCATCAGATTGTGGTTCTGAGGGTCGTGGGTTCGAATCCCATATTTCACCCTAAAATCCGTCCGAAAGGCGGATTTTTTTTTATAAAACCACCATCCTTATACAATTGTTGCAGCCCCGGCTATTCTGCATCCATTGGTTTGTCTTTGTTGTCGCGCCGGGTTCGCATTAATTCCTTCTGACTGGCCAGATAATCCTGAAAGTCTTTCTCTTTTGCTTTTTCGATATTTCGAAGCCATTTATGACGTCTCACAAAAGGAGATCTGCGCTGAGCCTTGTTGATGAACAAAACTGCAAATACCAGACAAGCAAAAAGGAATCCGAATGAAATATACATAAAATCCGCCGGCATCCACCAGGCAAGCAGAAAGAAGTCGTAGATGCCATGTGCAATAACGGCCAATCCAAGCCCCAGAAGAACCAGCCATTTTCTCTGCTTAAGGTAGGTGAATTTTGCCTGCCCCATGAAATAACCCATGAACACTGCAAAAACAAAATGGGCGGGAACTGCCGTAAGCGATCTCACAATCGCGGTTGTATAGACATTGTTGGCACCCAGCAAGTAAATAAAGGATTCAGTAAATGCAAATCCCAATGACAACATTACTGCATAAACAATTCCATTGATGGGCTCTGAAAAGAAACGCTTCCGGTAAAAAACTATTCTCAGGATGGCAAATTTGCAGAGCTCTTCGGTTAAAGCAACTACCAGAAAAGCATTTATCGCCAGCGAACCGAAATTGGGGCTTATTCCAAGACCGGCTCGTTCTTCAAGCATGCGCTCAATGAATATGGCCGGAACAATTGACAGACAACCGGCACCAAATGCGATCAGCAGCCAGATTAAAGGTTCCCGGTAGTATTTGTCTTTCAGATAGATAAACAAACCTAAAGCAAATACAGGAGCCAATGCCAGAGAAACAATAAGCATAAAACTGAATTTCGTAACTTTACGCAAAAATAGTCCCAAAATCGTTATGTCAACAATTCACAGCGAAAAAATCAATTATAACGAAGCTGAAAAGCGAGAAATAACCACCTGGCCAGTATGGGAAAAAGAACCATCCCGGTTTCCGGCATCGTACGATTCAATGGAAGAGTGCTATATTCTGGAAGGAGAATTCGTTGTGGAGACCGGAAACGTGAGATTCAGCTTCGGGCCCGGAGATTTCGTGGTTTTCCCGAAAGGGCTTGAATGCGTCTGGGACATTAAAACAAAAGTCAGAAAACATTACAATTTTCCACAACAATGAAAATATTTCACGCAGGCGACAAAGTTCGCTTTATTTCATCCAAAGGCAGCGGAATAGTCACATCCGTAAAAAACAACATCGTTTCCGTTCTCATCGAAGATGGTTTTGAAATCCCTGTCGAAGCTTCGGATCTGGTTGTTATTGAACCTCAGGAAGGCAATAAAAACCCCTTTTTGAAAAAAGATGAATTCACTAAATTACAGGCCAGCAATAAATCAAAAAACGCTGTTGAACAAAAATCAAAAGAACAGGATTTAGCCTCAGATCAGGTCAGTAGTGATGTGGATGCTGACAAAAAAAACAGGCATGGCAAAAGCCGGACTGAAACGATAATTAACGGGGTTTATCTTGCTTTCATGCCTGAAAATCAGGAGGTTCTGATTTCCGGAAACATGGACGTTTACCTTATCAACTATAGCAAATGGCAGGTAGCCTTTCACATTCTGAAGGCCGATCCCAGCAAAGGATTTGAGAGCATTGCTACCGGACTTATGGAAAAAGGAGATGCCACAATCATCGAAAGTTTGTCTGAATACGATCTTAAGAACTGGAGCCGGCTTCGCTTGCAATTGCATTGCTTCGATTCAAAAAATGGACAATTATTTGATTCTGAACTTATTGACCTCGAAATAAAGACATCAAAATTCATTAAAGAGGATATCTATGATGAAAATCCTTTTTTCGATGAGCTTGCTCATGTGATTTTTGTGCATGATTTATCACATCCACCTTTGTATAACAGCACGCCAACCACAAATACTGAAATCTCAGAAAAGAAGACCAGCTCTGTCATAGACCGCTATATGATTGACAGATCCAATGCTGAAGTTGATTTGCATATTGAAAAGCTGCGCAGCGATCATAAAACCATGCGAAAAGACGATATTATGCCAATTCAGATCGCGTTTTTCCGCCAGTGTCTCGAAGCAGCCATCGCAAAAAAACTAGCTCGGATTGTATTCATTCATGGTGTAGGGGTTGGCCTTCTGAAAAAAGAACTGACCGATATTTTGAAGACCTATGCCGATCTGGAATTCGAAGACGCAAGTATTCTGAAGTACGGAATTGGTGCCACGGAAGTCCGTTTTGTCAGGCATTGATGTAATCCCATTAATCGATTTTCGCAACAAAATAAAACCAAATCTCTTTCTTTGCGATAGAGGCCAACCTCAATGCGTAGCGGACAGCGAGCTCCGTGCAATGACTTACTTATATTTTCACAACGCAGAGAGCTCGCTCCGCGAGGCACTCAGGTTGTGGAAATGCTTCTGGTCGAATTCAACAAGGTATAGGTTGATAATCTTTACGGAAAATTCACCCCATTTATAATGTCTATTCCATATTTTGTGCGTAATTTCGGCGTCTGAAATTTAGTTAGGTATGTGGAACAGAATCGTTGGTTACATTCTCAGAAGAAGAGCGCTCAATCTTACTATTATAGGCCTGTTAACCGTATTCATGGCCTATCAGGCTTCAAAAGTCGAAATGTCCTATGAATATGCTCAGATGCTTCCATTGTCGGACAGCACCAGCATTATCTATCAGGATTTCAAAAAACAGTTCGAAGAAGATGGAAGTGTGCTGTTTGTCGGTATAAAAGATGATAAACTTAAACAACTGGACGTTTTCAATGCGTGGTGCGATCTGTCACACGATCTGAAGAACATTAAAGGGGTTGGCGAGGTGATGTCGATTGCCAATTGTCTTGATCTTCAAAAAGATACGGCAGCAAAGAAATTTAAATTAGTTAAGCTGTTTGAGAAAAATCCTGCATCGCAGGCCGAGCTGGACAGCATTCTGGCCAAAGCCTATTCCCTGCCCTTCTACGACGAGATGCTGTTTAGCAAGAAAAACGGTACTAACGTGATGATGGTGTACATCGACAAGAAAGTTCTGAACAGCAAGGAAAGAGAAAATGTGCTTGAAGATATAAAAGCACCCATTGTTGAATTCGGACTGAAGCATGATATTGAGATGCATTTCTCGGGTATGCCATACATCAGAACGTCGATATCCAAACTGGTACAGCAGGAACTCAAAATATTCATTATCCTCGCTCTTATAGTGGCATCGATCATTCTGCTTGTGTTTTTTCGTTCGTTTAAAGCACTTGTGTTTTCAATCACGGTAGTCATCATTGGTGTGATATGGGCCATGGGATCTATGGTCTTGTTTGGCTTCAACATAACAATTCTTTCGGGGGTAATACCTCCAATTCTTATCATTATCGGAATTGAGAATTGTATTTATCTGATTACCAAATATCACTACGAATTTGCCCAGCACGGTAATCAGGCAAAATCACTTTCCAGAGTTGTTCAACGCGTCGGTTTTGCGACTTTGCTAACCAATGCTACAACAGCTGTTGGTTTCGGGTCGTTTATGGTCACCTCCAATCCGATTATGGTTGAATTCGGAATCATCGCCTGTGTGAGTATCCTGCTGGAATTTCTTTTCACATTGATACTCATCCCAACCATGTACAGTTTGTTCCCCCCACCAAAGGGCAGACATATAAAACACCTGGACTTTACCTGGATGAACGGAATTACACGATTTGTGCTTAATACTGTTCAGTACCAGCGCAGAGTTGTACTTGTTGTTGTGGTCATTTTGCTGGGCGCAGCTACCTATGGTGTAACGCAGATTGAAAACAAAGGCAGCGTTGTAGATGATATTCCAAAAGGCGATAAACTGTACACCGATATGCTGTTTTTCGAAGAAAATATGGGTGGCGTTCTTCCGCTGGAAGTGACCATTGATACAAGAAAAAACAAAGGCGTTCTGAATCTGAATACGCTGAGAAAAATAGATCAGTTTCAGAACGAACTAAAGGAAATTCCGGCCATATCGAAACCGTTGTCGGTTGTTGAAATAGTGAAATTTGCAAAACAGTCGTTTTTTAACGGAAAACCGGATATGTACAGCCTGCCGAACGACAATGAAAAGGCGTTTATTTTGAGCTACTTGCCTGATTTTGACGACAATAAAGGTGGCAAATCCAACAGCATTCTCACTAATTTCATCGACACCAACTATCAGGTTGCCCGCATCAGCCTGCGCTTGAAAAATGTTTATACGCCTGAAATCAAACAAATAAAAGATAGCCTTGAAACCAAGCTGTCCAGAATATTCCCGGCTGAGAAGTATAAAACCGTTGTGACCGGCTCCGCCGTAGTGTTTGAAAAAGGTAGTAATTATCTGGTCTCTAATCTTTATGGCAGCCTTGCATTGGCTGTTGTTATCATTGCGGGGTTGATTTATCTGCTGTTTAGCAATGTGAAAATGGTGTTTATAGCCATGGCGACCAATCTCATTCCGCTTTTTGTTACCGCCGGCCTTATGGGATTTTTGAATATCGACTTAAAGCCATCAACAATCATTATTTACAGCATTGCGCTTGGAATTGCAGTCGATGCCGCCATTCAGTTCCTGTCCAGATACAGGCACCAGCTAAAGATTTCGGATTGGAATATCAAAGAAAGTGTGCTGCATGCATTGCGCGAAACAACCAATGGGATGGTATTTTCAGGGATTGTGCTTGTGCTTGGTTTTGGTGTTTTTGTTTTCTCCCGCTTCGGTGGCACAGCAAGCCTTGGATATCTGATCGGTTTCACTTTGCTCGTTGCACTTTTCAGCAATCTGATCATTCTGCCTTCGCTAATTTTGTATATGGACAAACTCATAAAAAACAAAGAGGCCAGCAAGCCGCTTTTCGAGGTTGACGAAGATGATGAAGAAGGTGATTCCTCCAGAATTTTATAAATAAAAAAACTTTATGAAAGGCATTATTCTCGCCGGGGGATCCGGTACACGACTTTATCCAATCACCATGGCCATGAGCAAGCAGCTGATGCCCATTTATGATAAACCGATGATTTACTATCCGCTGTCAGTGCTCATGATGGCCGGAATACGCGATATTCTCATCATTTCAACGCCGCACGATCTGCCGCATTTTAAGCATCTGCTTGGTGATGGCACCCGACTCGGCTGTAATTTCACTTATGTCGAGCAACAGGTTCCAAACGGTCTGGCGCAAGCTTTCGTTCTCGGAGAGCAATTTATCGGCACCGACAATGTTTCTCTCATCCTGGGCGATAATATTTTTTATTCTTCGGGTCTTCACGAAAAGCTCCGCCGAATGAAAAAACCGGATGGGGGAATCGTTTTCGCCTATCACGTGAGCGATCCCGAACGATACGGTGTTGTGGAATTCGACTCAAGCATGAAGGCCATAAGCATTGAGGAAAAGCCAGAAAAACCAAAATCAAACTTTGCAGTACCTGGCTTGTATTTCTACGATAACAGTGTGGTGGATGTAGCCAGAAATCTGGCCCCCAGCGCTCGTGGCGAATACGAAATTACTGACGTAAACAAGCATTACCTACAAAACGGGAAACTGAGTGTCGAAGTACTAAGTCGTGGCACAGCATGGCTCGATACCGGAACATTTTCTTCGTTGTTGCAGGCCAGTCAATTTGTAGAGGTCATCGAAAGCCGACAGGGATTGAAAATCGGCTGTATCGAAGAAATTGCCTACACCGAAGGTTTTATCGATAAGGCTCAACTTGAAAAAGTCGCTCAGCCACTGCTGAAAAGTGGTTATGGTCAATATTTATTATCCTTATTGCAGAAATAATGATTTCAGTTTTACTCACCGGCGGAGCCGGCTTTATTGGCAGCAGTCTTGCTGAAAAACTACTTGAAAATCCCGAAGTATTTCTGGTAATTGTTGATGACCTGTCGACAGGATCCATTGATAAATTACCGGTTAAACACATTGACCGATACAAATTCATCAAGGCCGACGTAAATGAGTATCGTGATATTTCAGAAGTTTTCCATGCATTTCGCTTCGATTATGTTTTTCACTACTCTGCCATGGTTGGCGTAAAGCGAACCCTTGAAAATCCGGTGAGTGTGTTGCAGGATTTGAAGAGCATTGAAAACATCCTTAACCTGAGTAAAAATTCGACTGTAAAACGCGTCTTTTTCAGCTCAAGCTCCGAAGTTTACGGCGAACCGGTTGAATTTCCACAAAACGAAAACACTACTCCGCTGAACTCCAAGTTGCCTTATGCCATTGTTAAAAATGCATCAGAGGCATTCCTGAAATCATATCATGCTGAATTCGGGCTCCCCTACACCATTTTTCGTTTTTTCAACACCTACGGACCCAAGCAAAGTAAGGATTTTGTAATCAGCCGGTTTATAAATCTTGCATTGAAAAACAAGCCGCTTACGATTTACGGCGACGGAAAACAAACACGCACGTTTTGTTATATTGACGACAATGTTGATGCTACCGTAAACTGCTTCAATCAGGTTCTTCAGAATCCGGCCATGCACAGCGATGTTTACAATATCGGTAACGACAATGAAACATTCATCGATGATGTTGCAACCCTGATCATCCGCGTTGCAGGGTCTTCGTCTGAATTAAAATATATGCCTCCATTAAAGGAAGGTGATATGCGCCGACGTTTGCCAGATATCAGCAAAATGCACAAACTGCTCAACAGACCTTTGCTTCCGCTCGAAGAGGGAATTAAAAACATTTTGAACGATACTCGTTTTATAATCTGAAGCCTATATGAAAAAAACGATACAGTATTATCAGAAAATCTTTACAGAACGATTCAACAGTATCAATTTTGTAAAATTTCCGCATGAGCTGTATGAACCAATTGAATATGCATTAAAAGCTGGTGGCAAAAGGTTGCGCCCCGTATTGACAATCATGGTTTGCGATTTCTACGGAAATAATATGGAGGAGGCTATGAATCCGGCCATCGCTATCGAAACATTTCACAACTTCACGCTGGTGCACGATGATATAATGGATAATGCGCCCATCCGCCGCGGAAGACCTACTGTGTTCAACAAGTACGGATCCAACATCGGAATTCTTTCGGGCGATACTATGTTCACAAAGGCCTATGAATTTGTCACACTCACACGCGAAGATAAATTACCAGCTGTTTTGAAAGTGTTTACCAAAACGGCCATGGAAGTATGCGAAGGGCAGCAACTGGATATGAATTTCGAAATCATGCCTGAAGTCACCATGGATGAGTATATGCAGATGATTTTCCTTAAAACGGCTGTACTGATGGGTGCTTGTCTGAAAATAGGAGCCATACTTGGAAACGCCACTAATGAACAATGCGAAGCCATTTATCAGTTCGGCGAACACACCGGCATGGTATTCCAGTTGCAGGATGATCTGCTGGACACTTTCGGGAATGAAAAAACATTCGGAAAACGTATTGGAGGCGATATTCTTGATTGCAAAAAAACCTTTCTCTATGTAAATGCAATGGAAAAGCTGTCAGGCAGCGAACGTATAGCTTTCCAGCTGCTCTACAATGATAAAACAATGGATGAGGTTGAAAAAATCATTAAAGTAAAAGAAGCTTTCATTAAAAACGATGTCATTGCTGACTGCAAATCAACCATGCAAAAACACCATGATCTGGCCATGGAAGCACTGGCAAAGACCGGGCTAAAGCCGGAACAGAAAGCTGTTCTTCAGGAATTTGCTGAATCCATGCTGGTCCGCGATTTCTGATTTTTCAATGTAAATGTATTTATTGTTTTTCGGTCCTGATCCGATTCATTCCAACTTCACAATTCCTTGTTCAATATTCTTTACCTTTGCACTCCAAAATTGATTTTATGGTACGTGTACGTTTTGCTCCCAGTCCCACAGGTCCGCTTCACATCGGCGGTGTCAGGACAGCTCTTTACAACTGCTTTTTTGCTAAAAAAAATGAGGGCAAACTCATCCTCCGCATCGAAGATACTGATCAGACCCGCTTTGTAGAAGGCGCTGAAAAATACATCATTGAAAGCCTTACCTGGAGCGGCATTCACTTTGACGAAGGCCCTCATGTAGGCGGCCCATTTGGACCATACCGGCAGAGCGACCGCAAACCCATTTATCATCAGTATGCCATGCAGCTGATTGACAGCGGTAATGCCTATTATGCTTTTGATTCTGCTGAAGATCTTGACAATATTCGCAAAGAATGCGAATCGAAAAAAGAAACTTTTCAGTACGATTGCCGGACACGAAATAGTATGCGTAACTCGCTCACCATGCCTGAAGGCGAAGTGAAAAACCTTCTTGACAGTGGCGCAGCATTTACCATTCGTCTAAAAGTGCCCGAAAATACCGTGATTGAATTTGATGATCTCATTCGTGGACATGTTTCAGTAAAAAGCGAAAATATTGATGACAAAGTTCTTTTCAAAAGCGACGGCATGCCTACCTATCATCTGGCGAATATTGTTGACGACCACTTGATGGAAATCACACATGTTGTTCGTGGCGAGGAATGGCTGCCATCGGCACCGCTCCACGTATTATTATATCGCTTTCTCGGTTGGGAACGGCCACAATTCGCGCACCTTCCACTATTGCTGAAACCCGATGGCAACGGAAAACTAAGCAAGCGCGACGGTGACCGTCTGGGGTTCCCCGTTTTCCCAATGCAATGGACCGATCCAAAAACCAATGAAAAAAGCTCCGGTTATCGCGAAAGCGGCTATTTTCCCGAAGCATTCATAAATATGCTGGCCTTGTTGGGCTGGAACCCAGGCGATGAGCGCGAAATTATGGGTATGGATGAAATGAGTCAGGCCTTCTCACTCGAACATGTTAGCAAAAGTGGAGCTAAGTTTGACCCGGTCAAAGCGCGATGGTTTAACCATCAGTATCTTATGAAAGCCAATGTCGAAGATACTGCCAAAGAGTTTGAATCATTGCTGAAACAACAAAATCTGCTTGTCCCTGATAGTGCTACATTGCAGATTATGGTCGGGCTGCTCCGCGAAAGAGTTGATTTTATAAAAGATCTGCCCGAGGCAGGTCGCTTTTTCTTCGAGGCACCCAAATCATACAACGAAGCAGATTTAAAAAAACACAGCAGCCGGGATTCCGGACGTTGGCTGAGCGAATTATCGCAATTGTTTGAAACGGCTGACTGGACAAATGAATCGATCGATTCAACCATTGCTTCCTTTGTAAAAGAAGGTTCACTGCCTGCCGGCAAGATTTACAATATACTCCGCATAGCCATGGTTGGCGCCAGTTCGGGTCCGCATCTGGCTGATATTCTGTTTCATTTGGGTAAAATCGAAACACTTTCCCGAATCAGGAATATGATTGGTTTTCTGAAATAATCTCTTCTGGAGATATTTGAAACAACCGACCATTATCAGGAATTGAAACAGTATTTATAAAATCACTAATTTTGCCAAAACTACCTGCCATGCCAATTATTGGTACGTTAATCAAAAGTGCGATAGAGTTGAAGAATATTATGCCCGTCGAAAAGCGGAAGCCTTCAGCCATTGCGCAACAGAAAAAAGTACTTAAGAAGCTCGTTCGCAAGGCGCAATTGACTGCTTTTGGAGAGCATTACAATTTCTCTGAAACACTCAAGGATTCTGATTTAATTAAGGCGTTTCAGAAGTCTGTTCCGATTCACGATTACAATAAAATGCACAACGACTGGTGGTATCGCACACTCACAGGCGAAGCTTATGTTAGCTGGCCTGGTCGTGTGAAATATTTTGCCTTGAGTTCTGGCACAAGCGAGGCAACCAGTAAATACATTCCAGTGACGCCCGAAATGCTGCGTGCCATTAAAAAAACAAGCATCCGGACATTGGTGGCATCGGCCCGCTATGATATTCCAACCGATTTTTTCAAACGCGGAATACTTATGCTGGGCGGCAGCACACATCTTCATTACAACGGTACTTATTACGAAGGCGATTTATCCGGAATCACAACCGGCAACATTCCTTTCTGGTTTCAGCACTTCTACAAACCCGGAAAACGCATCAGCCGTGAGCGTGACTGGGAAACAAAAATTGAAGAAATAGTGCGTAAAGCACCTGAATGGGACATTGGGGCCATAGTGGGAGTTCCCGCCTGGTTTCAAATTCTGATGACCAAAATAATCGAGCGCTACAATCTGAATAATATTCACGAAATGTGGCCAAACCTGTCCATTTTCACCCATGGGGGAGTCAGCTTTGCACCTTATGCTAAAAGCTTCGAGAAGCTGCTTGGGAAGCCACTGATTTACATTGAAACCTATCTGGCATCAGAAGGATACATCGCCTACCAGGATGATCCTAAAAGCGACTCAATGGCATTGGTTCTCGACAACGGCCTTTTCTTTGAATTTGTTCCTTTCAACGATAATAACTTCGACAACGAGGGAAATATTAATCCCAATGCCGAGGCATTTACCATTGATCAGGTCGAAGAAGGTCGGGAATACGCATTACTGATAAGCTCTGTAGCTGGCGCCTGGCGCTATCTGATTGGTGATGTCGTGAAATTCACCAACCTCTCAAAAGCCCAGATTCACATTGTTGGGCGTACCAAGCATTATCTGAGTGTTTGCGGTGAGCATTTGTCGCAGGAAAACATGAACAGAGCCATTGAAATGCTTGAACATGATTACAATATTTCGGTTGCCGAATTCACTGTTGCAGGGCTGCCTCATGACAATATGTTCAGACACAAATGGTGGATTGGCACCAACGACACCATAGATCCGGAAGTAGCAGCCAGAGCAATAGACAACAATCTGAAGCATCTTAATGACGACTACCGCGTTGAACGAATTGCCGCAATTCGGAAAGTGGAAGCAGAGGTTCTTCCACTGGATGTTTTCTACGATTATATGAAGTCGAAAGGCAAAGTTGGCGCTCAGGTCAAATTTCCACGCGTCATGAAAAAACACCTTCCGGACTGGCTCGAATTTCTAAAAACTATAAATAAATAAGCATGCTAGAAATGCTCGGTATATTCATCGAAGGTATATTGCTTGGTTTGGTGCTGAGCATTACCCTTGGGCCGGCATTTTTTACCATTATTCAAACCTCAATCGACCGTGGATTCAGATCTGCATTCCTTATCGCCATTGGTGTTGCGTTTAGCGATCTGTTCATTATTACCATTTCCTATCTGGGTTTGTCGGCGGTTATCGAAAGTGGGAAAAATCAGGTCTATGCAGGCTTGGTCGGAGGGATTATACTCGTTATGTATGGAGTCTATACCTTTTTTAAAAAGCCGGAAGTTCTGAAACGACGAGCATCAAAGTCGCCCGGACCAGCACGGGTAGTCAGACCTATTACGTTTCTCGCAAAGGGTTTCTTCCTTAATATCGCAAATCCTTTTATTATCCTGTTCTGGCTGACAATTATCGGATATATCAGTCAGATTGCCGAATATGGCAAGTTGGAAGAAACCGCCACAGTTTTTCTGTCCGGCACTATCATTACAGTGTTTTTAATGGATGTGCTGAAGAGCTTTGTAGGCTACAAAATCAAAAAATATTTGCGTCCTCGAATTCAACTTCTGATCAACCGAATTGTCGGAATATCGCTGGCTGTTTTTGGAATTGTACTAATAATCAGACTACTTTTGTAAATCCCTATTGATTGAATCTCTCAGATTGATTATCTTTGACAAAACACTGCTACTATGAAATCCTATTCAAAAGTGATTCGATTTTTCCTGCTGATCTTTTCAGCAGCAGCGCTTTTCCTGGTTTCAAACTCTTGTAAAAACAGGCAGCAGCAAACCAAATATGGGCCGCCAAGCGACAGCTATCAGGACCAACCTGTAACTAAATACGGCGTTCCGACCGACACTCCTGAACCCATACAGACCAAGTACGGCGTTCCTGTTCCTGAAAACGAATAGGTTATTTTCTGCCGAAATCGGCTGGGATCTCACCCCACAAATCGGTTTCCCACTTTCTCACTTCGTTGTGAACGGGATTTTCCATCAACCATGCCTCTGCACGATGCAGCAACTGAAACACTTTGCTGTTGTTCGGCGTTCTCTCAAGTTTTGTTTTGGCTTTTTTGTTTCTTAACCACGCCATGGCTGTTCGCGAGTCCGAATACAATGGAATGTTCAGATTGTTTTTTTTGAGCCACGAAAGGCCATGAACAAGGGCGATAAACTCTCCAATATTATTGGTCGCATCCTTAAACGGACCTTCCCTGAAAATCAGATCTCCATTCTGGCCCCAGACACCCTGATATTCCATAACTCCAGGATTGCCACTACACGCTGCGTCAACGCAGATACACAATTCCTGCGGCCGAAGTGATGGATCGATAATTTTTTGTTTCCGAGGTTTAATGATTTCCTCATAGCCGCATTCATAAGCCTTTTCAGCTTCTTGTCTGGTGATAAAACCTTTGTATTTTGCACCCGCAAACCCGGAGATCTGCGCACGGCATTTATCCCAATTCGAATAAATGCCTGGTGCATGACCAACCCAAACAACATAAAAGTTATTCTTATTCTTCGACATCCGGCTTTTCGTTTAGTCCCGAAACCGGGCGGCGACTTCCCTGATAAGCTTCGAAGCACAACAGCCGACTTTCAATCATGCCATTCAGCAACGGTATTTTAATGGTAGCTTTTAATCCGATGCTCTTCCACAATTCTTCATTTCCGACAATCATCCAGACCTTCGATCCCTGCAAATTATTCTTGATGGTATCGCCGATTTTCTTGTAGTACTCAATGCTGTTTTCTATTGGCATTCGTGCATCGTACGGTGGATTGAAGACAATGTGTGAAGGGTTTTCGGGAGCGATTTCAAAGAAATTCTGGCGATCAAGTTCTATGTCTCTGTCCAGACGTGCTTTTCGGATATTTGCACTGGCGGCCCTCAACGATTCATCGGCGCGGTCTGCTCCAATTATTTGAAATTCAAATTCTTTGGTTTGTGCATCTGCCTCTTTCTTAATCCGCTCAAACATTGCTGGTTTAAACGTTTGCCAGTGCATGAATCCAAAATCACTGCGATAATAACCTGCCGGAATATTATTGGCCATCATGGCCGCTTCGATCAGAATTGTGCCTGACCCGCACATCGGATCAATAAAGTCACAGTCCATTTTCCAGCCCGACAGCCCGATAATACCGGCTGCCAAAACCTCATTCAACGGAGCAACGTGCGCTGCAACTCTGTATCCGCGCTTATGGAGGGATTTTCCGGAACTATCCACCGATACAACACATTCGTCATTGTTGACGTAAATATTTATTAGCAGGTCCGGATTGTCCTTGTCAACAGAAGGCCTGAGCCCGTAGCGATTCCTGAAAAAATCAACGACTCCATCCTTTGTCAGTAACTCAACAAAATGCGAATTATTAAAAACAGGACTGGAAGTGACCACTGAATCGACGGCTATTGTTTTGTCGGCCCCAACGTAAGTATCCCACTCAAACGAGCGAATATTCTTGAGGAATTCTTCTTTGTCGGTGAACGAAAATCGAAGCACTTCGACCAGCAATCTGATGCCGAAACGCGAAGTGTAATTCAGTCTGTACATCATTGCTTCGTCGGCTTCGAACATGAATCCCCGCTTGACGGGTTCTATGTTTGCGCATCCGGCATCGTTAAGTTCTTTCTCGAGCAAAGGCTCAAGACCAGCAAGTGTTTTAAATGTGTAATGGTGTATCGTAGTCGGCATATTGTGAAAGCTGTCTGAGATTGTTATTCGTGATTTCTTCACAAAAAAAGTCTGCAACTATTCATTCCCAATTGCAGACCAGTTTTGCACTTTGTTTTTTATCAATTATAAGAAAGTGAGGTGAACAGGCCCTCTGTAATCGATTTGTTCAAAGCGGCGTTTTTGACATTTATCGCATTGAAATTAAATGTTCCTGAAATCCGTCTGTTTGTCTGATCCACTTCAGAAAGAACTACAGTGCCATTAATAGCAGTATAAAGACTATCGGTATTGGATGCCACGGGGCTATATGAAGCACTGAAATTAAACTGCATTGTGCCCAGTGTGTAGGTACCGGTTGTTTCACCAACAATAGTAATATCAAGAGCATCGCTCTGCAATGCACTTCCATTGATGGAAAAACCGCCGGCGGTATTGGTTGTAACCCGAGTCAAAGCTGTCCACTGGACACCATCAATTTTGCACATCATTTTTGCATTCGGATTGATTATCACAGGTGTTCCGTCACCGTCTTCAGAACAAGACGTCATGACTAGACCAACCAAAGCCATTATTGCAAATATCTTTTTCATGCTAAAAAGTTTTTGCAAAGGTAGTGGTTTTTTGCGAAACAAGGGGATTCAAAAAAAAGGGGGCGGGCACTCCCTGCAGCTCTGAAACACTAATCAGGCCCGCCCCAATGTCTGCAAAATGGCGACAGTTTTACCCCAGAACGCCCATGTCCTGACCGGGCACCCGCTGTTCGACAACCTGACCCACAATCTCTGTAATAATGCGCTTCTGACCATCTTTGTCCACCCAGTTGCGGTTATTCAGTTTTCCCGCAATATACAGGCAATGGCCCTTCTTCACAATGTCTTCGCATGTCAAAACTACTTCGCTCCATAATACAATCCGATGCCAGATGGTATTCTGCACCGTGTCTCCCATGGCATTCATGTAGCTTTCGTTTGTTGCAAGTGAAAAAAACAACATTTTTTTTCCGGTTTTTGTTTCACGGACGTCCGGATCCTTGCCAACGCGCCCGATTAATTCAACTTTGTTCATGACATTTATTTTTTAAGTTTCATGTCACAAAGGTGCAACCGGTTCTCCCGATTATCCGGTTATTAATTACTTATTGTCGTTTATAAACGGATATAAATGCTTATAAATATTTGTAAGCATTTGTTGTCGAAAAAAGCATTTGATTAGATCTCTGGGATCCGGCTTCAGATCACGGATTATCGCCTCCCCGAATAACACCACCACTGTTGACAGGAGCGGCTTTTCGGAAAATGTCGTTTTTGTTCATTGGCCGCAACGAAGCCCGCCATTCAAATCCGGCCAGTTTGCGCTGATCGGCGGATAATTCCTTGTTCGGATATATGGTTCCCTGTGGAGATCCTGCCATGTTTATGGCAATTACAGTGCTGTTTTCGAAAAACAAATCCATGGATGAAGACGCGGATTTGTTGATCCCTGTTTTGGCTCCATTGTCGTCCTCGATAAAATAAACGGCTTCCGCATTTCCTGTAACCAGCATATGGTCCAGATCGTTGTTGATAAAATAGCCGTTCATACGCGATCCTTTTACCTGTTGAAAATCCAGCTCTTCATAAAACGAGACTATAAAGGCATTATCTTTCATCAACAGCTCTTTGATTGCATTGCGGTCAATGGCAAACTGAATATATTCGGCTGTCATTTGCGTCGAATCTGACCACAGACATGGTTTATCAAACATCCGCATCAGGGAATCTTTTTCGCAATAATAAAGAGAGTCACAAACACCCTGCATATCGTACCGGTAAAAACGTACTCCGTAATAGGCCTGAATTGTGCGGCCCAATGCACTGTCCTTCGTTGTGTAAAGCGTATCACCATGCAAATAGAGCGAATCGGTTTTTTCCCAGGTGACAAAAACAGCACTGTCGGTAGCAAGTACAGAGCTGTCCTTTTCAGTAAAATCAGCTTTATGAGCAAGCAGCAGCACATTCTCGAGCGTATCGCGGAAAACCACATTCCTTCTGGCTTTACCTATACCGAGCTTTTTATCGTAATACAATGTGTCGCCTTCGAGCACTGATGTGCCGTTGATGAGTTTTGCCCGATTAAAAAGTTTAGTCTGGTCGGTCAATGTGTTATACCACCCATATTCGCAGTAAATATCCGTACTGTCGCTCTTGATGTGGGAATTCCCATAAAAATCGATCTGCTCTGTCGCTGTATTGTACATCAGACTATCCGATGTCAGTCGGAAATTATTCCCGGTAACAACAACGCCATGCCTGAAAAAAAACTCTTTTCGGCCGGAATAATAATAGCCGTGCTTACTTACCAATTTGTTGTGCGGATCCTGAATTTCAGCACTGTCGAGATAATAGCCAACTCCGGTGCCAATATCGTAATACAGCTTCTCGGTATGCAGAACAATGTTGTTATCAATGAGCTCAACGTCCTCTTCCATGACCGCCTTTTTTTCATTGCCGTCATAGTGAAGTTTTTCGCCATAAATCTGAGTTGCATCCGACACTCTGATATGAACATTGCCGTATGCATCCATCGAGTTTTTGTTGATGTAAAGCAATGCGCTATCGCAATACAGCATCGAATTTTCGTGCTGAAACACAACATTCCCTTTGAGAAATTGAACATCAGGATCGACCGGTCGGTTATATTCAAGAACATTCGCCGACTTGAGCAGAATCTTTTTCTTTTCCTGAGCGGAAAGGTTCAATGAAAATCCGCAAAATAAAATTGCCAGAATTACAGTACACCCAAGACTTCTCAAAGATCTTCTTCTTTTAGAAATTTCCCTTTCATGTCGAACAATAGCCTTTTGCGCTCACGGTAACCTGTCTTTTTAATGAAAACACTGTATTTAAGCTGGTTTTCATCATTAATCATTATCCCGTCTGTAAATGACCAATCCGGATAGTTTTCTGAAATATATTTTGATGACTGCGAGGGTAGTTCTTTAAAAGAAACACTTTGACCATCCATCATATTTCCTTCTTCCATTGAAAGGTCGTCTTCCTCGGTCTCCTCATTGAAAACGGCATGCTGGTTATCTTTTTTCTCACGCAAATATTCATCTTCCGCATCAACATAATTGGCAAGGACTTCTTTTTCAAGACGACCGCTGGTTGAGAAAAATATTTCATGAAAAACCATGGGATCATTCATCCATGTCGGACCAAATAGTCTTACCAAAGTGAATTTACTCTTGTCGGCATAAAGCAGGTTTTCTGCAGACTCAATTTCAAGATCCGGATAATTACTTGCCAGATAATTCTGTATCATCGGTAAAAGATCTTTTGGGTTGAGAACTGTTGCTGACATTACATAAACTCCTTTTGAATCAAAATGCATCCGGTTTTCGGTGCTTCGGACCGGATTGTAATATGTAGCGACATACTGCCCTGCAATTGTGTCCCAGCGCACCTCTTCAGCTTTAGGTTCCTTTTTGGTAAATGCCTGTACTGCCACAGCTGGAACTTTACTTTGAGGGAAAGGATTTCTGCCCAGTTTCTTTTGATCTTTTTTCGAATCTTTGTCATTCTGGCCCGCATCGGAATTTATTGGCTTATTGGCGCCGGAAATCGGAGTA
This sequence comes from Bacteroidetes bacterium GWF2_43_63, assembly GCA_001769275.1. Lineage (NCBI taxonomy): Bacteria > Pseudomonadati > Bacteroidota > Bacteroidetes bacterium GWF2_43_63. Next base: position 45,593 of record MEOQ01000039.1, read on the forward strand.
CCCTGATAATCGAACCACAACTCAACTGCAGCTTTATCATCGGGTTTGCCTAGAACAACATAATAAGCATTCTGATACTTCTCGTTGTTTACAATATAGCTTTCCCGAATGGAATACTCTGTGTAGTTAATGATTACATAGGAGTTTATCGATGATGGCAACTCTTTTGGATGAACAGCTAGCTTTCCGCGCTCATTTGCTCCCTGAAGCTGCAAGTCGATCTCGCTGCCTTTCGAATCACTCTTTCGGACAAACGCACCCGAAATGTCGTATATAGCAAACAAAAGCTGGTTGGTAATTGTGTCCTTTAATTGAACACTATACTCTGAAACGTCCTTGTTTTCGGAAAGAATAATTTTTACAATTTTCGTGTTTGCAAAGCCAGTCGTTACATGTTTCTGCATTGATCTTGGGCAATCCACCAGTTTGTACTCGGATTCGGAATTTATCCACCGGCCGGATTCGGAGAATTTCACAACAACATTAATATCGTCATAATTAAATGCTGCATGAAAGTCGGTGTTGTGCTTGGTCCACTGCACACCGGTAGCACCCGGAAACAGATTAGGCAGTTTGCTTTTCACTATTTCAGGAACGTCGCTTTCCTTAACCGGAATCTGCGCCCATGCAATGCATTGTATTGACAATAGCATGATGAAACCGAGAAGTACTTTTTTCATAGTGACTAAAGTTTAATTATTTGATCTCTTCCTGGTCCGGTAGAGATGTGGGAAAGATGTACACCAGCAGCATTTTCCACAAAACTGATATAACTTGCAAGTTCTTCAGGGAAATGTGAAGGATCGGCTGTTTTTGCTAAATCTGCTGACCATCCTTTGAGATTTCTAGTGATTATTTCAGGTTCAAAACCGGCTGGAATGTCAGGCATATCATAGGTTACACCCTCGCATTTGTACGAGTCACATACTTTAATGGTTTCGATTCCTGTAAGCACATCGGCTTTTGTCATAATCAAATCAGTAACCCCGTTCAGCATCACCGAGTAACGAAGTGCCGGTAAATCAAGCCAGCCCGTTCTTCGCGGTCTGCCGGTAGTAGCGCCGAATTCGTTGCCGTTTTTGCGTATCATTTCGCCCATATCATCAAAAAGTTCTGTTGGGAAAGGCCCGTTGCCAACCCTGGTGCAATAAGCTTTGAAGATACCAAAAACCTTGCCTATATGGCCAGGTGCTACTCCGAGACCGGTGCAGACGCCCCCTGTCATTGTGTTTGAAGATGTCACGAAAGGATAAGATCCAAAATCAACATCAAGCAAAGTGCCCTGAGCGCCTTCGGCAAGAACTCTTTTGCCTGCTGCGATGGCTTTATTCACTTCAATTTCAGTGGCAGCAATACGGAACTGTTTTAGCTTGTCAGCGGCTTTCAGCCATTCCTGTTCATAGTCATCGAATGAACGGCCGTCAAGCGTTATGTTTTTATAATCGACCCCTGATTTGGCGATAAGGTGCATGTGAGCATCCTTTCGTGATTGGTATTCACTTCTGAACCCAGCGTGCAGAATTTCACCAACGCGCAGTCCAACGCGCTTATACTTGTCGGTATAGGTAGGGCCAATTCCTTTCAGCGTGCTGCCGATTTTTTTCTCACCCATAGCTGCTTCGTTCACTGCATCCAGTAGCCTGTGTGTAGGCATGATGAGATGAGCGCTGCGGCTGATTACCAGATTCGAAACCGGATCAAATCCGGCATCGCGAATAGTATCGATTTCATCAAAGAAAATAAAAGGATCAATCACTACCCCATTCCCAATGATATTGAGAATATTGCTTCTGAATATTCCACTGGGGACAGTATGCAAAACAAACTTCCGGTCATTGAAAATGATGGTATGACCGGCATTGGGTCCACCCTGAAATCTGGCAATAATATCATATTGCGGCGCTAAAGCGTCAACAATTTTTCCTTTACCCTCATCGCCCCATTGCAGGCCTAAAATCACGTCAACTTTCATACAGGTTTATTCAATTTACAAAATTAACAAATTAATCCTTCTTTTCAAAGCGCTTCTTGCTGTCTTTGGCACATTCTTCACAAACTCCATGAAAGACGAGTGAATGGCTTGAAGCGTGAAACCCAAATGAGTTTTGCAACGTTTTTTCTATTTCACCCACGCGGGGCTCACAGAATTCAATAACCTTATTGCATTTCATACAAATCGCATGATCATGCTGTTGAAAGCAAAAACATTTTTCATACTGAGCGCTGTTTTGTCCAAACTGGTGCTTCACAACCAATCCGCTTTCGAGCAGCAACTCCATTGTGTTGTACAACGTGGCACGGCTCACCCGATACCGGTTGTTCTTCATTCGGATATACAGAGACTCTATATCGAAATGTCCGGCTTGACTGTATATTTCTTTCAGAATCGTAAACCTTTCAGGGGTCTTCCGATGCTTTGTACGGCTCAGATACTCAGTGAAAATCTGCTTCACATTGTCATAACTGTCCACCTTATGCTGATGATCGGCATTCTTATCCATCACGAAAAATTTCAGTAAAGATAAAAATTGTTTTTATTTAGAATAAATAAGATTTTCACCTGACAATGATAAATTAACAAGGATTGCTATTGATTTTCGGAAAGACGCAGGCGGAAAACCCGCTGAACCCCATCAACCTTTTTAAGTTGTGAAATCATGTTTTTGAGATGCTCGGTATCATTTACGAAAAGGATGATTCTTCCTTCAAATGTTTCTCCTTTGCTTTCCAGGAAAATAGAACTGATGTTGAGGTTATTCTCTTCTGACAAAAGCCTGCTGATATCGCGAAGAATGCCGATTTTATCCATCCCGGAAACCTGAATGGCTGTTTTGAATGTGATGAGTTTGGAATCATTCCACTGCACTTTCTTAATGCGGTCGCCATATCTGGCACTTATCCGCACAGCATTTGCACAGTTTGCCCGGTGAATTTCGAGTGTATTTTCAGAAACTACAAATCCCACTACTTCGTCGCCGGGAATTGGATTACAGCAATCGGCAATGGTGTATGATATTTTGGACTCAACATTCAGGTCTACTCCTTTTGTTCTGCGAATACCACGGGTTTTTTCAGTCCCTGGCTTAGCCCCGGCTTTACCTCGCATGAAAGGCATTCTGAGATACTGCAGCCAACCCGAACGATCGTGAACGGTAGCAAACGATTTCACTACTTTAATGTCTATTTTGCCACGGGCGGCTTCATAAAACATTTCGCTGACACTCTGGACTCCAATGTATTTGGCAAATTCAAGAAGTACGACTTCATCAGAAACCAGTTTCACCTGTCCGAACATGCGGGTAACCATATCGCGACCGCGATCAATCGATTTACGACGCTCTTCCTTAACCGCCATTTTTATCTGTGACTTCGCTTTTGCGGTGACTGCACTCTGCAGCCATTCTTCTTTGGGCGATTGCTTGTCGCTGGTGAGAACTTCAACCTGGTCGCCGCTATTCAGCACATGACTGATGGGAACAAGTTTGTGATTGACTTTTGCGCCGATGCATTTATTTCCCAGATCAGTATGGATGGAATAAGCAAAGTCGAGAATGGTGGAATTCTTAGGCAGATTGCGGAGTTCGCCGGTCCGGGTAAACAAGTATATTTCGTCTGCGAAGAGTGTTAGTTTAAAGTCGTCCAGAAAATCGAGTGCATTTGCCTCGGGTCGCTGAAGAAGCTCGCGAATTTTCTTTAACCAGTCATCCAGCGAGTTCTCCATCCCATCCTTGTTTTCCTTATATTTCCAGTGAGCGGCATATCCCTTTTCGGCAATCTCATTCATGCGAAAGGAGCGGATCTGGATTTCGACCCATTTACCGGCATCGCTCATTACGGTGGTGTGCAATGCTTCGTAACCATTGGCCTTTGGTACCGATATCCAGTCGCGCAGTCTTTCCGGGTTGGGAGTGTACACCTGCGTCACCAGTGAATATGCTTTCCAGCAATCTATCTTTTCTTTCTGAGGATCGTCAGCATCAATAATAATACGGATCGCAAAAATGTCGTAGACTTCCTCGAAAGGAATACTCTTGTTCTGCATTTTTTTCCAAATGGAATTGATGCTTTTTGTTCTGCCGATGATATTAAAGTTCAGGTCTTCTTTCTTCAACAAGGATTCAACAGGCTTAATGAACTGATGAATAAATTTACGCCGGTCCTCTTCGGTTTCAATAAGCTTTTGGGTAAGGGTTTCGTAAATTTGGGGCTCAGTGTATTTCAGCACCAGATCTTCCATTTCGCTTTTGATGATGTATAGGCCAAGTCTGTGAGCCAACGGTGCGAAAAGGAATGCTGTTTCCGAGGCAATTTTTAGTCGTTTTTCCGGAGGCATGTGCTCCAGGGTTCTCATATTATGCAGCCGGTCGGCCAATTTGATCAGAATAACTCTGACATCCTCGGCCATAGTGAGCAATATTTTTCTAAAATTTTCGGCCTGAATCGACGGACCAAAATCTGAGTTGTCAACGATTCCGGAAATTTTTGTCAAGCCATCAATAATAGAGGCCACTTTTGGTCCAAAGAGACCACTGATATCTTCGAGCGTATAATCTGTGTCTTCAACAACATCATGCAACAGAGAACAGATTATAGAAGTTGTGCCAAGGCCAATTTCTCCGGCAGAGATGATGGCCACTTCCATAGGGTGAAAAATATAGGGTTCGCCACTGCGGCGGCGCATACCTTTGTGGGCTTCGGCTGCCAGGTTAAATGCTTTGCGGATCAGCCTTTTGTCTTTTGAATCTGTGATGGGCTTGCACACCTTCAACAAAGCGCGGTAACGCTTCAATAACTCTTTCTTTTCTATCTCGGTAAGGCCAAACTCCATCTTTTTTATTGCAAAAATAGCAAATTGGAGCTTTCATGAGAATTTACTTTTGATTAATTCAGAATCGTCGCAATATTTTCGGCAAATATGTCCGGAATGCAAATCAAAGGATGAATGATGGTATGCATTTCAATTAATTTAACAGGAAGTCCTGACTAAACCACAATGTTAGTATACATTAAACCATTAAAAGTTAAATTTCAGGAGTTGTATATTTTAGCCAAATATTTCATCACTAAACCGTATTACACTATGATTTTTTATTATATTTGCCCTGTTATCTGAACACAATCAAATTATTAATATGAAGACACTAGCACTTTTAAGCGCTATTCTGCTGGTTTTGGCTATGCCAGTAATCAGTCAGACCGTAATCGTGAACGAGGATTTCGAATCTGCCCCGTATGATTTAACGTCAAGCGGATCGATCGCCTGGGGAATCAATTCAAGGTTACAGGCGGCGGGGGCCTTTTCAGACTCCTGCACCATTGGTCTATCCAGCACAAGTTATCTGACATCGAATTCATTTTCGACAGTAGGAAATATGAGTGTAATTCTGGAATTCAAGCAAATCTGTAAAATCGAAAGCAGTGATGCCGCACAAATTGAATACTCCATCGATGGAGGTACTACCTGGACTTTGGTAAGCCAAAGTTATTACCTAGGTGCCGGATCATTCGCGTCGAGTAAATTCTCGGAATTCAGCTACCCTACTACCTGGATGGCTGGGAATGCTACAGCAGTTCCACAAAACACCTGGTGGAAATCAGAGCAGTTTGATCTGAGCGGGCTGTGTGCCAATCAGGCCAATGTGAAAATTCGTTTTAAACTGAATGATGCCAGCAATAACGGAGCCAGCCAACGCACAGGCTGGTATCTGGATGATGTGAAAGTGACCGTTGCTGCTTCAGAGCTTATTCCACCAACAATAACACTGGTACCTGTAATTCATCAGGATACAGTTTTTACGCCAGGACCTTTTGAGGTTAAGGCAAAAGCAACGGACGCCTCTGGCATTGCTTCTGTAAAGCTTGTTTACAGCGTTAATGCAGGGCCCACCGACACGCTGGATATGTCGGTTTTGAGTGTTGATACATTTTCAGTGAGCATCCCGGCTCAGGCCTACAACACGCGCGTTGATTACTATGTTATTGCTACAGATGCTTCTCTGGCTTCGAACGATGGCAGTTCGACCAATTATTGGCTGTATACAAAAAAACCGGCACCGGTTGTAATTATTGGGACAGGTACAACAACCAGCAGCTACACCCCAGCGTATGGGACGTGGGATTTTGGTTGGTCAGAAATGATCTATACTCCAGCGGAAATAGGAATGTCAGGTTCAATTGACTCTATTTTCTTTAATGTTGCATCATTGACTGCTCCATACACTTTTTATAATCAGAAAATCTACATTTCAACATCGGCAATTTCTGAAATTCCGGCAGGCACCATGCCTGACACAAACTCAATGACGCTCGTTTATAGTGGAAATTATACATTCACTTCAGTTGGCTGGAATAAGGTTGTCCTTTCAACCCCATTTAACTACGACGGGATTGGGAATCTGCATATAATATGGGTAAACCGAGACGGCGCCTGGGTCTCAGGGGGGCCATCATACAACTGCACTTCGACTAGCCCGGTATACAGGACTCAGTACAAATATGCTGATGACAATTTCCCAACAACGACCGGAACAACCACCTACAGCAGACCAAATCTAAAACTGGCATTCACTGTGATCAACACTGTACATAATGTTGCACCGGTTCAGATGACATCGCCATTAACTGTACCAACGCCCGTTACAGGCACGCCCTATGATGTAAAAATTAAAGTCAAAAATTTAGGGTCAGATACACTAAACACCTTAACCATCAACTGGTCGGTGAATGGAACACTTCAGACTCCATATTCCTGGAACGGCACGTTGCTTCAGGATGAAATTTCGACGGACATCACGCTCGGTTCGGTTACATTTTCATTAGTTGGAAACAATGTGATCAAGGCCTGGACGAGCAATCCGGATGGTTTCGCAGATGAAGCACCTCAAAATGATACCATTTCAAAAACGTACTTCGCTTGTTCGGCGGTTCTGGCTGGGACGTATACAATTAATCCTATTGTTCCAACCGGTGGAACCAATTTTCAGTATTTCTCAGACGTATTATCAACCCTGCAAAACTGCGGAATTACGGACACTACCATTTTTAATATTGTCGCCGGGACTTATGACACGTTGCTGACATTGGGAACAATTCCTGGAAATGGTCCCACGGCCAGTGTTGTTTTCCAATCTGCCAGTGGAATAAATACAGATGTAACCTTGCGCTATAATGCAGCTACAGCAGTCGACAACTTTGTTTTTAAATTCAATGCTGCAAAATACATTGAAGTTAAAAACATGACCATCAAAGCGCTTGGAACTACTTATGGAAAATGCGTTGACATTTCCGGCGGTTCAAATCATCTTTTGTTTGAAGGAAATATTTTTGAGAATCCGGCCAACTCCTCTACCTTAACAGATATGGCGTTGATCAACAACACCAGTGCATTAAACGATACGGCCATAACAATCCGGAATAATGTGTTCAACAACGGATCTTATGGTATTTATTTTTATGGTGTCAGCAGCAGCCTGGAAGGTGGGAATATTATAGAAGGAAACACTTTCAACAACTTCTATTACCGGGGAATTTACACTTACTACCAGAAAAACCTGCTTGTTCACAACAACACTCTAACATCAAACACCGTTTACTCGTCGCCGGCCGGTATGCAACTGGCTTATAGTGACTATTCTACCGTTACCTCAAATAAAATCAGTGTCCCAGCTTATTATGGTCTCTACTTTTATTACAGTGATGGCGACGCCAATAAATCAAGTTTGATTGCCAACAACTTTATTTCGATCGGTGGTTCATCTACCTCTTATGGCTTATATCCGTACTATTCCAACTATGTGGATATTTACCACAACACTGTGAATAACTACGGATCAGGTACCTCCGCCCGGGCTTTCTATTTATATTATGGTGGTCCGATGAATGTCAAAGACAATGTATTTGCGGCAACTGGAGGTGGATATGCTTATTATGTGGCATCAACCGCAACTGTATTTGCATCAGATTACAACAACCTTTACAGCACCGGCACTTCGCTCGGTTATTACAGCATTGCGCGTGCCGACCTTGCTGCCTGGACAACTGCCACCCTGAAGGATTCAAATTCCGTGAGTATAAATCCCGGATTTGTTAGTTCTACCAACCTTCACACGTTCAATTTGAATATGAATGATCTGGGTACCCCAGTAGGAATAACCACTGATATTGATGGACAAACTCGAAGTCTTATTACACCGGATATGGGCGCTGATGAGTTTTCACCTGCTCCGGAGGACGCTGGCGTAATTGCCATTCTTGAACCCACAACATCTCCGGTTCCTGTGACAGGAAATTTGTACAATGTTATTGTCGAAATAAAGAACTTTGGTACCGATACCCTGGAGACCGCCAGCATAGGCTGGTCGGTTGACGGAACAGTTCAAACTCCTTTTGCCTGGATTGGGAATGTTTTACCCGGAGCTACAGAAAGCAACATCACCATTGGAACAGTGACTTTCCCAACTGCAGGCAGTCACAGCATAAAAGCATGGACTTCGATGCCCAACGCTGTTGCAGATCCAAACAACCTGAATGATACCACAATCAAAGCATATACTGTTTGTGATGTAGTGCTTTCAGGAACATATTCCATCGACCCCGTAACACCAACCGGTGGAACTAACTTTCAGTACTTTGCAGAAGTTCTGACAATACTTCAAAACTGCGGGATAAGCGACACCACTGTTTTCAATATTGAGCCCGGAACATATGACACAACGCTTACCTTCAACGGCGCCATTCCTGGAGCCGGACCATCGGCCTGTGTTATTTTCCAGTCGGCCACCGGTGTTAATACTGATGTGACCTTACGAAAAAATGCGACTGCATCCGGATCTAATTTTATTGTCAAACTTAACGGCACCAGCCGTGTGCAGTTTAAGAATATGTCCTTCCTCACACAGGGCACCTCTTATGGAACAGCGATCAACCTTGGTGGTGGTTCGCATTATAACCTGTTCGAAGGAAACATTATCGAAGGTCCGGCAACTACGTTGACCTCATCCGACATGGCCTTGATTTATAATTCAATTACGGTCAATGACACCAATAATATTATCCGGAACAACGTTCTAAACAACGGTTCCTATGGAATCTACTGGTATGGAATTTCATCAACTAACCTTGAGAAAAACAATGTAATTGAAGGAAACACCCTGAACAATTTCTACTATTACGGACTGTACACTTACTATCAGAAAGGTATCGTAATCAAAGGCAATGAACTCAATACCAATTCGGCCTATGGTTCAGTAGTGGGAATGTATTTGAACTATAACGACTATTCTGTAATTGAAAAGAACAATATTGTTGTCCCAACCTATTATGGTATTTATTTTTATTATTGCGATGCCGATGCAACAACGCATTCCCGAATCGTGAATAATATGATTCAGGTAGGCGGAACATCGACGGCATATGCGCTGTACAGCAACACCAGTACTTATGTTGATATTTACCACAACACGCTTAATACCAGTTCGACATCCACAACCGGCCGTGCACTTTACATTTATTATGGCGGTAATCTGAATGTGAAGAACAACTTCCTCACAAATACCGGATTGGGCTACGCAATTTATAACAGTAGTGCTGGTACCGTATTTAGCAGTGATTATAACAACCTCTATACAGCCGGATCAACACTTGGTTATCACGGTAGTGCGGCAGCCGATCTGGCCGCATGGAAAACATTGACGCAAAAGGATTCAAACTCTGTAAGTGTTGCCCCAGGTTATATAAGTGCCAGTGATCTTCATACCCTGGCCTTCAGTACCAATGGACTGGCGACTCCGCTGGGAATTACTGAAGACATCGATGACGAACTCCGCAGTCTGACAACACCGGATATGGGCGCTGACGAATTTTTACCTCCACCATTCGAAGCTCAGCTGTTGTCGGTTATTTCGCCTTTAGGCGGTTGCGGATTGGGTGTTGAAGACGTTATCATCCGTGTAAAGAACAACGGCAGTGATACCATCAATGGTAATTTTACAGCCACCTATGTGGTGAATAACGGAACACCTGTTACGGAGGCAATCACCGCTACGCTTCTGCCGATGGAAACCTATGATTTCACTTTTGCAGCAACCGTTGACATGTATGTAGGATTTGGTAACGACAGCTTATTTAATTTTGATGCATGGGTAACCCTTCTCGGCGATACCATTCACCAGAATGACAGCATCAGTTTTTCGGCAAATTCATTGCACTCACCTGCTGTTGTGACACTTACAAGCGACACAATCCCTTATGGCACCGCTGCAACATTGACTGCAACCAGCGTCGATACCATTCAGTGGTTTGCAGATCCTGCCCTTACAACACTTCTTGCAACCGGATCTTCGTACACAACTCCTGTTTTGTATGACACCACAATTTATTATGTTGCTTCGACCAGTGCAATGGATATTAATTACACTTTTGACAGTGATCTGCAGGGCTGGACAGCAATTTCTCCATGTTCTTATTCGTATAACTGGTCGTGGAGCAGCGATGGCGGAGCAGGTGCAGCATATATGCCGAACCCCAGTGACACTTCCAGCGCATATCTGAAATCACCGGTCATCAATGTTTCAGGAGATACTGTGCAGCTTTCATTCCGACACCGATACGACACTGAAAACTGCTGCGATCGCGGATATGTCGCATATCGCATTGATGGCGGGGCTTGGACACACCTAACAATGACTACTGGCTTGTATAGTGGGTTAGATAATCTGTATAAAGATCCAATCCTGGGTGCATGCGTAGCTGGTCCAACAGTTGGGACATTTGGCGGATCCAATAACACATATTTTGTTAGTAGTGCGCCAATAAACCTTAACGGTGGCTTACAACTGGAAATTGCATTCGTCTTTTCCTCTGATTATAGCTTAGGTTATACCGGCTGGTTTATAGACGAAGTTTCGCTACACAAATCCGGATGTCCGGGACCGATCAGCCCAGACACAGTGTTTCTTACCGGCGTGCCAGCCAATGACCTGGGAGTTATTTCTATCATTGAACCCACTTCAGGTATCGAACTCACAACCAATGAACCTGTTCAGGTTCAGATTCGGAACTATGGCACAGCACCTGCCGTAAACTTTGACATAAGCTATCAGATTAACTCATTGACTCCGGTTACGGAGCAGTTTACCGGGACTATTCTCCCTGGCGACACAGGGCTGTACACCTTTACTACTGATGCAAATCTTTTTGCTTTTGCAAGTTATGTATTCAAGGCATACCCAACGATTACCGGAGACATTTATCCAACAAATGACACAGCTTACAAAACAGTGACCAATGGTGAGCTGATTTATTGCACTTCAACAGCCACAAGCACAATCGATGAAGATATTTTCAACGTCACTATCGGTTCGTTGAATAATACTTCGCCTGCACCGCACACCATGATGTACACCGATTACACAACAACCGTTGCTGCTCCATTTCTGGCTCATGGTGTCACATATCCAATGTCAGTGACCATTGGTGACGATGCATCATCCTATTACGACGGATTCGTAGAAGCATATATCGATTTCAATCACGACGCTATCTTTTCTGATCCTGAGGAAATTGTGTTTTCTACTTCTTATGTTGATGCAATGGATACAACCATCACCCGAAATGTAACCATTCCGTTAACTGCCTTTACCGGAAAAGTTGGAATGCGGGTTGTTTGCCGTGAAGGCGGAACAGCTGTAACTGTAGTCCCTTGCGGCACTTACAGCTATGGCGAAACCGAAGATTATTTCGTGATACTTGCTCCGCAGATTCCGTTTGATGCAGGTGTAATCTCCATTGATGAACCAGGCTATATTCAATCAGAAGCTTCCTCTGTGCCTGTAGTAGTGTCTGTCAAGAACTTCGGGACCAACACACTGACATCCATTCCTGTTACTTATGAAGCAAACAGTGGAACACCAGTCACTTACACCTGGAATGGCTCGCTTGCTCCAGATGATACTATTCAGATTACCCTTCCAAATGTCACTGTAATCGCAGACAGCAACCTCATTTGCGCTTATACCATGGTGCTGAATGATTCGAATACATTCAATGATCAGTCGTGTGCGTATTTCTTTGGCCTGCCTCCTACTGTAATTTTTGAAGACGACATGGAAAATGGCACCCAGCTTTACGGCGACACATCGGCACTTTGGGAACACGGTGTTCCAACCGCAGATGTTATTAATATTGCTCATAGCCCCGATAACGTTTGGGCAACCATTCTGGACGGGGATTATCCAAGCTCAGCCAATGGGTTTGTTTACACACCCAACCTTAACTTCTTTGGTGTCAACGGAGCTTATCTGGCCTTCTATTACTGGATTGATGCCGAGGAAAACAGTGATGGTGGATTTGTACAATACACAACCAACAATGGAGTGACATGGACATCACTGGGCGGTATTAACGATCCGCTGGGTTACAACTGGTTCGACTCTTTTGCATCAGGTACAGCTGGCTGGACCAAAGCAACCAACGGATGGAAACCTGCATTTATCAAACTTGATGCAGTCTCAGGTTTTAGTATTGTAAAATTCCGATTTGGCTTTAAATCAAACACAACTACGGTTAACAATGGATTTGCGATCGATGATGTAAAAATCTTTGGACCTCCGGCTCCTATTGATGGTGGTGTGGTTGAAGTTTTGACACCAAGTATTTCAACAAGTGCCGGCCAACAGGTCACGGTAAGTGTTAAAATCACAAACTTCGGCAGTGCAAACCTGACCTCAATTCCTGTTTCATATGCCCTCAATACAGGCTTCCCGCCGCAAAACGGAACATGGACAGGAACACTTGCCCCTGGTGATACAACTACCTATACCTTTACCCAGACCTATCCGGGACCAGCCGCAGATTATGCGCTTTGTGCCTATACCAAGCTGAGCGGTGATCCGTATAAACTGAATGATACAACCTGTGTCGATCTGCTCGATGCAACCGGAATAGAAGAGACCGTTCAGGAAGGAGTCGTTCTGTTGCAGAATGTACCTAACCCGGCATCGGACATTACCCGGATATCATTTATTCTGCCTGAACCAGGCACTGGTCTGATTACGCTTCGTAATGCAATCGGTGAAGTAATTTACTCCTGCTCAGTTGACGGAATTAAGGGTAAAAACGACCTGGATGTTAACCTGCAAGACATTGAACAGGGACTCTACTTTTACACATTTGAATTTAAAGATGTGAAACTTACACGCAGATTATCTGTAATGAGATAGGATTCTCATACGCTTTTCAAATAAAAAAGAGGACGATCGTCCTCTTTTTTATTTTTTATTAAATGCAACAAAAGCTCATTTCAATATTGTCTATATATTTGCCCATCCAAATCTAAATTCTCCTATGAAATATTTCATTTTATCGCTGTTGGCTCTGGTTTTTGCGGTAAGTGCCGCCAAAAGCCAGACTATCGTGCTGAACGAAGACTTTGAGTCAGCACCCTATGACCTCACGTCCTCAGGACCTATTGCCTGGGGAATTAACTCCCGGCTGCATGCCTCGGGATCATTTTCGGACACATGCACATTGGGTCTGACGAGTACCAGTTACCTGACCACTCCGGCTTTTTCTACTACAGGAAACACGAGCGTAGTTTTGGAATTCAAGCAAATCTGCAAAATCGAAAGTGGTGATGCCGGACAGATTGAATATTCCATTGATGGAGGTGCTACCTGGACTTTGGTGACAATAAGCAACTACCTCGGTGTCGGATCGTTCGCCTCTAATAAATTCACGGAATTCAGCTACCCTACTACCTGGGCAGCCGGAGTAGGCGCAACTGTTCCGCAGAACACCTGGTGGAAAACAGAACAATTCGATCTGAGCGGACTGGTTGGCAATCAGGCCAGCGTTAAGATCCGATTTAAGCTGAGTGATGGCAACAACAACGGCGCCAATCAGCGCACAGGCTGGAGTCTTGATGATGTAAAAGTTACAATCGCGCCATCGGAACTGATTCCGCCAACCATTACACTGCTTCCACTTATTTATCAGGATACAGTATTTGTAAATGGCCCATTTGAAATTAAAGCTGCCATCAGTGACGCATCTGGAATTGCATCTGCAACCCTGTCTTACTCAATAAACGGCGGTGCCAGCACAAACGTGCCAATGACCGTTATTTTGGCAGATACATTTCATGCCACCATTCCTGCTCAGGCATACAATACACGTATAGACTATACGATTTCGGCTATCGATGCGGCATTGGCAGCCAACACCGGATCGACTACCGGGAACTGGTTTTTCGTAAAAAAGCCAGCTCCGGTTGCAATCATTGGAACAGGCACCGCCAGCGGCTATGAAGTGCCGGTGAATGCCTTTTACGATTATTCATGGAGTGAGCAAATTTACACAGCAACAGAAATTGGAATGTCGGGGATAATTGATTCCATATTCTTTCAGGTTGCCTCTACCCCGACTCCCTTCATAATGCCTAATCAGGACATTTATATCTCATCAAGTCCGGTCAGTGAATTCCTGACTTCGGCGTTCCCTGATACAACTCAAATGACGCGGATTTTTACCGGCACCTATACTTTTACCGCAACCGGCTGGGCAAAAATACCAGTAACAGTGCCCTATTTTTATGATGGAACAGGAAATATCCATATTGTTTGGATTAATAAAGACGGTGATTATGATTATACATATCCGGAATTCTATTACACCACTACCACTGGCAACCTCACTCAGTATGATTCTCAGGACTATTCATTCCCATCAGGGGCCGGAACCCTGTCAACCGACCGTCCCAATCTGAAGATCGCTTTCCGGAGCAATAACAACAGCAACGATGTTGCAATGCATCAAATTACGGAACCATTTAGCACCCCAACTCCAACCACCGGAACCCCATATCCGGTGAAAACCATATTCCGGAATCTGGGCGCCAACACAGTCACGAGTCTCACGCTCAACTGGAGTGTTGACGGAATTCTTCAAACGCCTTATCCCTGGACCGGATCGCTGCTTCAAGATCAGAATTCAGCTGAGATTCTGCTTGGCAACGTGACATTTACGGGTCAGGGCAGTCATCAGATTAAGGTCTGGTCTTCGCTACCAAATGGAGTTGCCGATGAAGGACCCGTTAATGACACAATATTGAAAAATTATTTTGTCTGCAACACTTTACTTGCAGGCAACTACACCATCAATCCGGTAGTGCCCACCGGTGGTGCCAATTTTCAGTATTTTGCAGATGCCGTTGGGGCTCTGTCAAACTGCGGTATCAGCGATACAACAGTTTTCAACATTGTTCCCGGAACTTACACAACATTAATAAGTCTTCCTGAAATACCAGGTGCTGGTCCCAATGCCAATGTGACTTTCCAGTCATCGACCGGCGTAGCCACAGATGTTGTTTTGCAAAACACAGCTACATCTTCATCTGATAATTATATTTTCAACCTGAATGGCACTGATTATTTCAGTATCCGTAACCTGAGCATTCAGGCACTGGGGGCTACTCATGCTCGTTGCATCGCATTAAGCAGTGGTTGTGAAAATATCATTATCGAAGGAAACAATATTGCCGGGGCCAATGCATTAATGCAGGACAACAATTTGGATCTGATTTTCAAACTAACCAGCTCAAATGACTCCAATATTGTTATTAGGAACAACAATCTGCAATACGGATCAACAGCGATGAACCTGATTACAGACTTCGCAGGTTTAAGCCACAATATTTCAATTACCGGAAACACCATCACTGATTATTATTATGCAGGTATTCAAGTGGAATATTGCTCCGGTATTACTATTGACACCAATATTGTCAGTTCTGGCAACACTTCTGATTATGCCTTTGGTGTGAATGTCTATGAAAGCGACAATGTCGACATTCGGATGAACCGAATTTATAATGCAAAATATGCAGCATTGTATCTTTTCGCAGTTACAAATTCTGCTGCGGACCGGGGCAGTATTATTAACAACTTTGTATCAGCTGGTGGTACTGGTGATGCATATGGGATTTACTTCTATGAATGCACTAACTTTAATGTTTACCACAACAGCGTTAATTGCTATTCTTCGGGATCGAATTTAGATTATGCATTTTATTCCAATTATGGTGTTGACAATGAGATATTCAACAACATCTTTGCAAACACCGGAAGCGGTTATGCCATTGGATTGAATAATTTTTCGGATACAGCAAACTACAACAACCTTTATACAACCGGCAGTAATCTGGCTGTATTTGATTATAACGACTATGCTAACCTGGCTTCTTATCAGACTGCCTCGGCTATGGATGCCAACTCAATCAGCTCGAATCCGATATTTATCAGCAACACAGAATTGCATACGATTGCTTTCGGCCTCAACAATCTTGGCTTTGGAGTTGGGGTTTCGAATGATATTGATGGAGAAGTGAGAAATGTAACAACCCCGGAAATGGGTGCCGACGAATTCACACCCCCATTGCAGGAAGCTGGCATTGTATCGCACCTTTCACCAATGGGTGGATGCGGACTTGCTATGGAAAGCATTGGAATTCAAATTGCCTGCAATGGCTTGAATGCTATTAATGGAAACCTGACAGCCTACTACTCGGTCGATGGCGGAACGCCAGTCTCGCAGGCGATTTCCACACAGATTCTGTCCGGCGACACTCTAGACTTCACTTTCTCAACGCTGGCCGACCTTTCAGTCGGGGCGACAGATCATGTTTTCGAAATCAACACCTGGATTGCCTTGACCGGTGACCCGATTGCTGCAAACGACACACTTTTATTTTCTGTTACTTCGCTGCATAGTCCAGCTCCGGTTGTGGTTTCAAATGCAACAATACCTTATGGAACAGCTGCAACACTAACAGCAACCAGCACCGACACCATTCAGTGGTATGCAGATCCTGCACTAATTACCCTGCTTGAAACCGGTACTTCCTATACGACACCCGTTCTGTATGACACCACAATTTATTTTGTTGCATCTACCTCTGGTGTAAAATATAATTACACTTTTGAAACAGATCTTCAGGGTTGGTCTGCGTTGGCTCCCTGCGCCAGTTACACCACATACAACTGGGGCTGGAATTCAGATGCCGGCGTTGGGACCGCGCTTATGGTTGACCAATCAAGCTCATCGGGAGCCATGCTGCTCTCGCCAGTATTTAATGTTTTTGGGACGGATGTTTCACTGACATTCACACACCGCTTCGAAACCGAAAGCTGTTGTGACCACGGTTATGTTGCATACCGATTGGATGGCGGAGCCTGGAATCAGTTTGAACCAAGCACCGGAGGCTATAATTATGATGACGGATTGAATGTTGATCCGGCCATTGGCTCGTGCAATTATTATGAACCTGCAGCTGGTGTTTTTTCCGGGAGTTCAGGTTATATGACAACTTCCGGGCAAATACTGCTGAACGGAGGAACTCAACTCGAAATTGCTTTTGTGTTTTCATCTGATGGAAGCGTAGGTGCAGAAGGTTGGTTCATTGATGAAGTTACTGTAGAAAAGGCCGGATGCCCCGGTCAGGTTAAGCCGGATACAGTTTTCGTTACCGGTGCTCCATCCGTCGATGTTGGTGTAATCGCGATTGATTCGCCAAACGATGGAATTGATCTAACAAACAATGAAACGGTTACTGTTCGCGTGAAAAATTACGGAACTACTGCTGCTTCAAACATTCCGGTTAACTATACCATTAATGCCGGCACTGCTGTTACCGGAAGCATTGCAGGACCAGTTAATCCAGGCGATACCGCAACCTACACATTCGCTGCAGGAGCAAACCTCAGCACATTTGCAACCTATGAAATTGCTGCATACACTACTCTCTCCGGCGATCTGTATCCAGTCAACGACACTGTTAAGAAACAGGTTGTAAATTCTCCTCTGACTTATTGTGAATCATATGCCGAAAACGCAGGTGACGAAGATATAGGCAATGTGACCCTGAGTGGATTGAACAACACGTCTCCTACACCTTACAGCGGCACTTATACCGATTATACAACTACCGTGGCTCCTGCTTATCTCGCGCTGGGACAGACTTATCCGATATCAATCACCGTTGTTACAGGAGGCAGTGACTATTCAGGTTACAGTGAAGTATATATTGATTATAACCACGATGGTGTTTTTACCGAACCCGCAGAACTTGCATTCGGATCGGCATATACAACCCAGCCTCAGGTGCTCACCGGCAATATAACCGTACCGCTCACCGCGGTGTCAGGAACAACTACCATGCGTGTTGTTGTCCAGGAAAGCAACGATGCAGCGGAAACTGAACCATGTAATGTTTACTACTATGGTGAGACCGAAGATTACCTTGTAACTATCGCCCCGCAAATTCCCGATGATGCAGGTGTGGTTTCCATTGATTCTCCCGACTACATTCAGGCCGAAAATTCACTGGTCCCTGTTGTTGTTACTGTTCGCAACTTTGGAACCAACACATTAACAACTATTCCTGTGGAATATATTGCCAACGGTGGTGCCCCTGTTGCATTTACGTGGAACGGATCGCTGGCGCCCAATGCAACAACACAAATCACACTCCCGGATGTAACCGTTGTTCCGGACAGCAATGAAATCTGCGCATACACACTGGTTGTTAATGATACCAACACTTTCAACGATAACGCATGTGCCTGGTTCTACGGACTGCCGCCTGCCATTATGTTTGAAGACGACATGGAAAACGGCACGCAGCTTTATACCGATGCTCCGACACTTTGGGAACACGGAGTACCAGCTGCAAGCATTATAAACATTGCACACAGCCCCGATAATGTATGGACCACCAATCTGGACGGAGATTACCCAATCTCTGCTTCAGGGTTCATTTACACACCCAATATCAATTTCTTTGGTGTCAGTGGTGCCTACCTGACCTTCTATTACTGGATCGAGGCACAGGAAAACAGTGACGGCGGCTATGCTCAATATACAAATAACAACGGCGCAACATGGACATCACTGGGTAGCATCAATGATCCCAATGGCTTCAACTGGTTTGAGTCTTACGTATCCGGAACACCTGGCTGGAGCAAGGCCACCAACGGATGGAAACCGGCCTTCATTAAACTTGATGCAGTCTCTGGCTACAGCATTGTGAAATTCCGTTTCGGGTTCAAATCAAATACAACGATCAATAACAATGGTTTTGCCATCGACGACATCAAAATTCTCGGACCTGCCGTTGCCATTGATGGTGGCATTGTGGAAATTGTTGCACCAGCTACTTCAACAACAACCGGGGCGGCAACAACTGTCACTGTTAAAATTAAAAATCTTGGAACCGACACTTTGACTTCAGTTCCTGTAAGTTATAAACTGAATACCGGATTCCCGCCGCAAAACGGTACATGGACTGGTACTTTGTTGCCCGATTCAACAGTGAATTACACTTTCACACAAACCTATCCAGGACCTTCCATCAACTATGAATTGTGTGCTTACACCAATGTCAGCGGCGATCCATACAGAGGAAATGATACCGCTTGTGTAAGTTTCAACGATATCATCGGATTAGAAGAAGCCACGTTCAATGGTGTAACCCTGCTGCAGAACGTCCCCAACCCCGCCTCTGCACAAACCGAAATCAGCTTTACGCTCCCCGCCCCCGGCAAATGCGTACTCACATTACGCAACACGCTCGGCGAGCTGATTCAGACCACCACTATTGATGGTCAGAGTGGAAAGAATTCGGTGAATGTTGATCTCAGCCGTCTCGGTCAGGGCATTTATGTGTACACCCTCGAATACAAAGATGTGGTGCTGACGAGAAGATTGTCGGTGATTAAATAATTTCTGTCACGGATTTTATTCCGATATTTATCGGAACCGCGCCAGAAAAAGGATAAGAAATAATAGGAAAAGGGAGCACGTTGTTGCTCCCTTTTTTTGTGATTTTTAACTCATTTAAGTTATCACTCATTAGTGACATTTACTGATGAAAGAAATGAATGTTGAATTTCCTGACTTCGACACTTTGAAATTTCCAATTTTGTAAGAAATTGATATATACATTTATACAATTTTCAGGATGCTCAAATGGGTGTCCCGGCAAAAAGACATTGTTTATTCCTAAAACAATACTGACGTCCGGAGGATGTCAAACAATAATAGCATCCGGCTTTAGCCGGATGTAA